>NZWM01000043.1 GCA_002698365.1 Flavobacteriales bacterium
GTCGGGCCAGCTTTGTTATTTCTTCACTCCAACAAATTGCTGCTCGAATTGATTTGTGTTTATTTGCTGCCATACTAACACCATTACCACTGCCGCAAATTAAAACACCAAAATCTGCTCCAGACTCAACCTCTTTTGCAACTAAATGTGCGTATTTTGGATAATCTACACTCTCTTTGGTAAAAGTGCCTACATCTAGAACTAGATGTTTTTGTTCCTCTAAAAACTGTACAATTTTAGATTTATATTCTACACCCGCATGATCTGAACCTATTGTTATTTTCATTTTTTCTCTGGTTTCATTTGTGGGAAAAACAACACATCTTGTATTGATGTTTTATTTGTAAACAACATGGTTAAACGATCCATTCCTATTCCTATTCCTGATGTAGGTGGCATTCCATATTCCATTGCGCTTAAAAAACGATTATCTATTAACATTGCCTCATCATCTCCTCTTTCTGCTAATTTCACCTGTTCTTCAAAACTTTTTCTTTGTTCTATTGGATTGTTTTGTTCCGAATATGCATTAGCTATTTCTTTGCCATTAATAAATAATTCAAACCTTTCTGTTAACCCCTCTTTTTCTCTATGTTTTTTTGTTAGGGGTGACATTTCTATTGGGTAATCTGTTATATATGTTGGTTGAATTAGTTTTTTCTCGCAAAATGTGGAAAAAACAGCATCAAACAATTTACCTCTCCCCATAGATTTATGTGTTTCTATTTTTTTTGAGTTACAATAAACAAGAAGCTCTTTTTCTGTCATTTTAGAAATATCATCGCCCGTTTCTTGTTTAATAGCTTCAAAAAACGGAATTCTTTTATATGGGCCCTTGAAGTTTATTGTTTTTTTGTTGTAGTTTGTTTTTGTCGATCCAAAAACTTCTTGTGCTATTTCCTCAAACAACTCCTCTATAAAAACCATCATCCAATTGTAATCTTTATAAGCAACATACAACTCTAACATTGTAAACTCTGGGTTGTGTGTCCTGTCCATTCCTTCGTTTCTAAAATCTTTCGCAAACTCATAAACACCTGTTTTACCACCAACAATCAACCTTTTTAAATAGAGCTCGTTTGCTATTCTTAAAAAAAGTGGTATATCTAATGTGTTGTGGTGTGTTGTGAAAGGTCGTGCTGCAGCGCCACCAGCAATTGGTTGAAGTATTGGTGTTTCAACCTCCATATAACCCTCTTTGTTTAACTTTTTTCTTATTGTGTTGAATATTTTTGTTCTTGTTTCAAAAACACCCCAAGACTCATCATTAACAATTAAATCTAGTGCTCTTTGTCTATATCTAAGCTCGGTGTTTTTAAACGCATCGTGAGTAATACCATCTGAATCTGTTTTTACTATTGGTAGTGGTTTAAGGGCTTTTGATAAAAGTGTTATTTTTTTTACCCTAATGCTAGTTTCTCCAACTTTCGTTTTAAAAACATCACCACTTAAACCCAAAATATCACCAATATCAAGGTGTTTTTTAAAAATTGTATTGTATAGTGTTTTGTCCTCTTTGGGACAAACCTCGTCTCTATTTATGTATGCCTGTATTCTTCCTGTTGAATCTTTGATTTCGAAAAAAGACGCTTTTCCCATTATCCGCCTACTCATCATTCTTCCAGCAATTGTTATTTGTTGAAAGTTTTGTTTTGATTCTGAAAAATTGTTTTTTATTTCGCTAGCTGTTGTGCTGACAATAAACTCCTCTGCTGGGTATGGGTTAACCCCTAATGAAATTAATTCTTTGAGGGATTCTCTTCTTATTAACTCTTGTTCGGTGTGTTTTTCCACTATTTAAATTTAGTTTTATCAAATATAGTTATATTCATATTAGAAATGAATACTGTTTTTTTAAAAAATTTAGGGCTGGTTGATTTTAAGTGTGCTTGGGACACACAGGAACAACTTTTACAGTCTATTATAAAGGATAAGCGAAGGGGAAATACAACAAAAAACTATTTGATTTTTTGTCAACACCCACATGTCTACACCCTTGGAAAGAGTGGGAATGAAAAAAACCTATTGCTTTCACAAAAAGAGCTTTTAAAAAAAAATGCGCAATTTTACAAAATAAACAGGGGGGGGGACATTACCTATCACGGTCCTGGCCAGCTTGTTGTTTATCCAGTTTTTGATTTGGATAATTTTTTCACCGACATTCATAAATATTTACGATTCCTAGAAGAAGTTGTTATATCTGTTCTTTTAAATTATGGTTTGTGTGGTGAAAGGGTTGCTGGTGCAACAGGGGTTTGGGTTTTTGATAAAAAAAGTGGAGTCTATAAAAAGATTTGTGCGATGGGTGTTCGTGCAAGCCGGTGGGTTACAATGCATGGTCTTGCTTTTAATGTTGATGTTGATCTGGATTACTTTAACAACATTATTCCTTGTGGAATTTCAAATAAGGGGGTAACTTCATTGAAAAAGGAGTTAAAAAAAGAGGTTTCTATTTTGGAGGTAGAAGACTTTTTTAGGTTGTCTTTTGAAAAAATTTTTAATATTAACTTGGTTTCTTCTGTTATATGAAAAGGATTGTTTTTTTTATTTTTTTCACCTGCTTGGTTTCAATAGTTGTTTTTGATGTTAGTTACTTATTCCATGGTTTAAGATGTACTTATTTTCGAGGTTACAAATCTGCTCAAATAGACGACCACCGATTCTTTTATACCCGAAATGTTGAGTCAGACAGCTCTATTGTTATTCCTTTTTCAAAGGATTATAATAAAAAAGGGGAGGGGTTAGACTCATTGATTGCTGTTCTTAATCAATCTAAAAGTGTTGCTTTTTTAATTGTAAAAGATGATAGTTTGAGGTTTGAAAAGTATTGGGGGTCTGGCAGTGAAAGCTCCGCCACCAACTCTTTTTCTATAGCAAAAAGTATTACATCTTTGTTGGTTGGTTGTGCTATTCGTGATGGTTATATTGATGGTGTTGAACAAGATGTTGTCGATTTTATTCCCGAAATTAAACAACCTGAGAATTTTGAACCTGTTAAAATCAAACATCTTTTAGAAATGTCTTCTGGTTTAAATTGGTTAGAAAACTATAAAAGACCAATAAGTGTTACAGCCAAAGCTTACTATGGTACAAATCTACAAAACTTAACTTTAAACCAGAAGTTTATTAACCCACCGGGTTTAGCTTACAAATATCAAAGTGGAAACACGCAAATTTTGGGCATTTTGCTAGAAAGAGCTGTTGGAGAAAATGTTTCGTCTTATGCTGGTCGATCTTTGTGGTCTAAGATTGGTGCTGAAAATGATGCCTTGTGGACTCTAGATTATAATGGCGGTATAGAGAAGGTTTTTTGTTGTTTTAATAGTAACGCTCGCGATTTTGCAAAAATTGGGCTTTTAATGCTTAATCGTGGAAAGGTTGGTGGTCGTGTTGTTATTGAGGAGGAGTATGTTGATTGGCTTTTATCTAAGCCCAAACTAATGGATGCTGATGATCGCTTTGGGAGGTTAGGAACAGTTGTTGATTATTATTCTAACTCTTGGTGGGTTGGTCGCGTTTTAGAAAAAGATATTTTTTATGCTCGTGGTTTTTTAGGTCAATACATTGTAATTGTTCCAGAAATAAATGTTGTGTTTGTTCGTTTGGGTAAAAAAGAAAACGAAAAATCCACTAGAAAAAATGAGTATATGATGAGTGACAACTTAAAGTTTTTTACGGAACAGGTAATTAAAAACTATTCTTTTTAAAATGGCCTTATTACATATTAAAAACCTTTCTATTTTAAAAGCAAATAAGCCACTTATATCTAAATCTTCTTTTAGTGTTTTGGAGGGTGAGTCTGTTGGGCTTTATGGTAGGTCTGGCTCTGGAAAATCTGTGTTTTCTTTGTTTTTATTGGGGTTATTAAACACTGATGTTTTTTCTGTGTCTGCTGATTCTGCCGTTTTTTCTGATGACAATAGGGTTTTTAATCTCTTGTCAAAAAAAGAAAAGGAGTGGGATTTTTTTAGGCAAAACTCTATTTCTATGGTTTTTCAAGATCCAAGTGTTGCTCTTAACCCAACAATTACTTGTGGAAAACAGGTTGAAGAATGTTTATTTGGCGTTGTTGAAAAAAAAAGAAACTGTATTAAGCTTTTTAGAGAGGTGGGGTTAACAAATTTAGAAAAAACATATTCAGCTTTTCCTCATGAGCTTTCGGGGGGACAAAAACAACGAGTTGTTATTGCTATTGCTTTAGCCTCAAAACCTAAGTTGTTAATTGCTGATGAACCGACAACCTCTCTAGACCCTTCCATTCAAAAGAGTGTATTAGATTTAATTCTAAAAATAAAAAAAACCCGCTCAATTGGTGTTTTGTTAATTAGTCATGACCTTGCTTTGGTTCGTTATTTTTGTGATAAAATATATGTTTTTAAAAATCATAATTTCTATGAATCTTCTTTGTCTATTGCAAAAAAACACTTGTTAAAAAAAGAAACTATTTATGCAAATATTAGAGATCGGGTTTTTGAAAAAGATCAGGTTGATAATTTGGATGGTTTTTTGTTTAAAAATATTAATAAAAACAAGAAACTTTTTTCTTTTAATAATATTTCTGTTTCTTTTTTAAAAAATAAACGTGTTTTTTATGCTTTAAAAAATATTTCTTTCAAAATTTGTTTTGGGGACTGTATTGGTGTTGTTGGCGGATCAGGTTCAGGAAAAACAACGCTGGGTCGTGTTTTGTGTGGTCTTGAAAAAAATTACATTGGTGATTTTGATTTTCCTCAAACAAATGATTTTTTAAAAAAATCTGTTCAAATGGTTTATCAAGACCCTTTTTCATCTTTTAATCCAAAATATACTGTTGAAAACAGTTTAAAAGAAATTATTAACCTTTATAAAACTGATGTGAATTTAGATAGACTTGTAAGGGCTGTTGGCTTAAACCCAAAGTTTCTTTCTAGGTTTCCCCATGAACTTTCAGGTGGTCAAAAACAACGTGTTTCTATTGCTCGTGTTTTAGCCTCAAACCCTTCTGTTATTGTTTTTGATGAGTCTCTTTCTGCTTTAGATATAGAAACCCAACATTCTTTATTAAAACTTATTAAACTAATAAATATTAATTTTAATATTTCTATTATTTTTATATCTCACAATATTAATTCTGTTTATTATTTGTGTAACAAGATTGTTGTTTTAAAATCTGGATCTGTTGATGATTTTTTTATTTCCAATAATTTGTTTTCAAAAAACAGAAGTGACTACACTAAAGAAATTATAAAAAATTCGCTTTTTATATGAGGTTTTTTATTTACTGCTTTTTGTTTCTTTTTTCTTGTAATAACACTATTAATTTAAATAGTAAGGGTTGGGTTAATTCTAATGATGATGTTTTTGTTTTAAATAAAAAAAACAAACCCTACGTGTTAAATGATATTTTAATTATTCCTGAAAAAAAGACTTTTTATATTAAAAATGGAGTTCATTTGATTTTAAAAAAAAATGGAAAAATTATAAATGGAGGAACTCTTATTTTTGGTGAAAAAAATTCTCTGGATAGTCTTTATTCTTTTTCTTTAAAAGATCCTTTCCTTGACTCTGTTTTCTATTATAATATAGAGGTTTCTGGTGGTTCTGAATCTTTCATTTTTTCTAAAAAAAATTCATTAGAAAGTGTTTTTAATATAAATAATACTTTTTTTAAAAATATTAATTTTTCATGTGTGAATAATAATGAGATTTTTATTAATAACTCTATTTTTGATAATTGTGTTTTTAATACAGAAAATTCTAAGACCAATATTTTTTCCTCTTATTTTAAAAAAGTTATTATTAATAAAAAAAACTCTGATATTATTTTAAATAATAGCGTTTTTAATGAACTTAAAAAACCTATTTATACTGATAGTAGCAATTCTATTATTAATAATTGTTTATTTATTAATTCTAATAAAATTTTTGTTTTTTCTAATAGTTATAATAATAATATATTAAATAGTTTTTTTTATAAAAATAATACAGCTATAAGTATAATAAATAAAAGCTTTGGTTATTATAAATTTTTTAATAATATTTTTAAAGAAAATAATATTGTTTTAAATAGTTTAGATAGTTCCTCTTTTTATTTTATGAATAATATTTTCGATATAAATAATACTGTTTTAAAGTATAAATTAGAAAAGAAGTCTAATAAATCTATAATATCTAAAAACAATATATTTTATAATAATAAAATTAATTTTGATTTAAAAAATATAAAAATATCTAATTCTTATTGTATGTCAAATAATGATAGTTTAATAGGTTATTATAATATTTATGCTGATCCTTTTTTTTATAATTCTAATAATTTTAACTATAAATTAAATAATTATTCACTAGGGTTAGGTTCGGGAATAAATAATTTAAATTTAGGGGTAAATATAAATGATATTAATATTATAAAATATTTAAAATATTAAATATATATATAATAAGTATTGTTAATATATGTAATAAATAATATTAATAATAATAGTTTTTTTCATTTATTAATAATTATTAACAACATATAATAAANAATTAACAGATTATANTATATANTTAATTAACCATTTTATATNAATGTTTAAATAGTATTAANTATGATTTTGTTTTTAAATAAAAAAANAAANTATTGTTAATAATCATNTTTTTTNTNTTAATAAATAATAATAATAATAATAATAAACTTATATAGTAATAATATATTGATAAGTATGTTAATAAAACAAAGGATATAAAATAATTAAATAAACATTATTTTTTAAAATGTTCATAAATAATATTAGATCTATAATCACCTAAAATATCACTTAATTCTTTTTTTGTTGAATTTTTAATTTTTTCTATAGATTTGAATTTATTATATAATTTAATAATACTATTTTTTCCAATACCATTTATATTATTTAATTCAGATAATAAAAATTTATTATTTCTTAATATTCTATGATTTTTTAAACAATAATTATGAGCTTCATTTCTTATATTTTGTATTAGTTTTAAGGAATCAGATTTTTTATTTAATAAAATTTCTTTATTATTTTTTAAAAAAATTATTTCCTCTTTTTTAGCAATACTAATTATATCTACATTATTAATATTTAGTTTTTTTAAAATTTTTAAAGCAGATTTTAATTGTCCTTTACCTCCATCTATAATTATTAAATCAGGAATATTTAACTTATTATAATATCTTTTTTCAACAGTTTTTTCAATAGATAAATAGTCGTTATTACCAACATTATTTATTATATAATATTTATAATCTTTCTTTGAAAGAATACCGTTATTGAAAACAACGCAAGATCCAACAGTGTTTTCACCATTTAAAGTAGATATATCAAAGCATTCTATTTTTAGTGGTGTTTTTTTTAAAAACAATAAACTTTTTAAATTATTTAAAACAGAAATATTTACATGAGAATGGGTTTTTATATATTCTAATATATTAGTATAACCAAGATTTAAAATATTTTTTTTATATCCACTTTTTGGAACAATTATTTTTTTATTTAGAAAAAATCCAACATCTATATTTGATATAATATTTTTTGATAAAAAACCATAACTAACAAAAATTTTTTTTATAAAACTCTCTAAAATAAAAATATCATTAAAAAAATTATTTTCAATTTTTTCTGTTTTTAGATAAATAACACAGCCCTCAACAATTCTTATAAAATTAACATATGAAAAAGAATCAATAGAATAAATAAAAAAAGAATCGATATCTATATTTTTTTTATAAACGACAGTACTTTTATTTTTAAGTTTTTTTATTGAATTTATTTGATTTTTTACTATTTCAGCTTTTTCAAACAATAAGTTTTCCGAATAATCTTTTAATAATATTTTAAGAGATTTTAAAACAAAAGAAAATCTACCACTAAGAATATTTTTTATGGAATTAATATTATTATTATAATCTTCTTCATTTTGAAAACCCTCACAAGGACCTAAACACTTATTTAAGTGATAATCTAAACAAACTTTATATTTTTTTTTTAAAATATTATTTTTCGAAAGATTAAAATTACAAGACCTGATAGGATACATATCAGATATTAATTTAAATAAATTATTTAAAAGCTTTCTTGATACATATGGTCCAAAATATAAATTTGAATCACTTGTTTTTTTTCTAACAACAACAACACGAGGAAACCTCTCTTTTTTTATACACAGCCAAGGAAAATTTTTATCATCTTTTAATAAAATATTGTATTTTGGTTGATGTTTTTTTATAAAACTATTTTCTAAAAAAAGAGCATCTTCCTCACAAGGAACTAAAATATAATCAACAAAACAAGCGCTGCTAATTATTAAGTTGTTTTTTTTTTCTTTTTTATTAAAATAATAACTAACCCTCTTTTTTATGTTTTTAGATTTCCCAACATATAATATATTTTTCTTTTTATCTAAAAAGAAATAAACCCCTATTTTTTCAGGTAATAATTTTAATTTACTTTTTAACAACAAACCGCTTTCTAACTTTAATATAAAGTGTTAAATTTCTAATAAATTTACAAGAAACAAAAAAAATGACTCTAGCAATAATTGGAGCAACAGGTCTTGTTGGTTCCGAAATAATAAAAATTCTTGAGAATGAAAAGATAGAAAGATTCAAAAATATATTTTTTGTGGCAAGCTTAAAAAATGTTGGAAAAAAAATAAAATATAGAAAAAAAACATATAAAATTATATCGATAAAAAAAGCAATACAAAATAAACCTGATTATGCTCTTTTTTCGGCAGGATCAAAAACTTCTATGAAGTATGCTGCTGTTTTTTCAAAAAAAGGAACAACTGTTATAGACAATTCGTCTGCTTTTAGAATGAAAAAAAACATAAAACTGATTGTTCCAGAAATCAACAAAGAAATATTAAAAAAAGACGACAGGATTATAGCAAACCCCAACTGCTCCACAATACAACTTGTTTTAGCTATATACCCGATACACAAAAAATATAAAACAAAAAGAATAATAGTTTCAACATATCAAAGTGTTTCAGGAACAGGAAAAAGGGGGGTTGATCAACTTCAATTAGAAGAAAAAAATAAAAAACCAAAAATAAAAGCATATCAAAAAAATATTCATAGAAACGTAATACCAAAATGCGACATCTTTTCAGAAAATGGATACACAAAAGAAGAAGAAAAAATAATAAATGAAACAAACAAAATTCTAAACTCTAAAATAAAGATAACAGCAACAGCAGTGAGAGTACCAACACTGGGTGGACATGGAGAAAGTGTTAATATAGAATTAGAAAAACGAGCATCAATAGAACAAATAATAGGTGTTTTAAAAAAACAAAAAGGTCTTTTTGTTGATGAGGGTGAAAAATACAAAACACCTAAAGAAGTTAAAAACACAAATGGTGTATATGTTTCCAGAATAAGACAAGACTATTCTATAAAAAACGGGTTTAATATGTGGATTGTAGCTGACCCACTTAGAAAGGGCGCCGCAACAAACGCCATACAAATATTAAATCAAATGATTACTTTAAGACAACAATAGCCTCATCATTTTTAACAACACCATCAATCACTCTTAACTCGACATCACTTAATAAAACTGTCTTTTTGTTTTCTTGTTCACCCTTTTCACACAACCAACAATTATTGTCTTTTATATGTGGCGCAATAACCAAAGCAACAATACTCATAAGCTTTATTAAAATATTCATAGACGGTCCAGAGGTGTCTTTAAACGGGTCACCAACAGTGTCTCCAGTAACAGAAGCCTTGTGATCCTCAGACCCCTTTTCCCCATTAGCCTCAATAGATTTTTTAGCATTATCCCACGCACCACCAGCGTTATTTTGAAAAATACCCATTAAAACACCAGAAACAGTAACACCAGCAAGCAGCCCACCTAAAACCTCTGCTCCAAAACAAAAACCAACAAGAACAGGAACAATTAGGGGGATTGCACCAGGCAGTATCATTTCCCTAATAGAGGCGTTTGTTGAAATTTCCACACATTTTTCATATTCTGGAGTAGCTTTTCCCTCCATTATTCCAGGAATCTCTTTAAACTGTCTTCTAACCTCAACAACCATATCCATAGCAGCACGACCAACAGCGGCAATGGCTAACGATGAAAAAATAAAAGGAATCATAGCCCCAACAAATAAAGCAGCTAAAACCTCAGCTTTATAAATATCAATAGAGTCAATGTTTGCTAAACCAACAAAGGCAGCAAATAAGGCTAACGCTGTTAGCGCTGCCGATGCAATAGCAAAACCCTTTCCAGCCGCAGCTGTTGTGTTTCCAACAGCATCTAGATTGTCCGTTCTCTCTCTAACCTCTTTTGGTAAACCACTCATTTCAGCAATTCCTCCAGCATTGTCAGCGATTGGCCCAAAAGCATCAATTGCAAGCTGCATGGCTGTTGTTGCCATCATACCTGCAGCTGCAATAGCAACACCATAAAGTCCTGCACAAAAATAAGAAACAACAATACCTGAGGCTAAAACCAAAATAGGCAAAACAGTTGACTCCATACCAATAGCTAGCCCACCAATAATATTTGTTGCGTGACCAGTTTCAGATTGTTTTACAATAGAGTTAACAGGTCTTTTTCCCATAGAGGTATAATATTCTGTAATAATAGACATTAATCCCCCAACAACTAACCCTGTAAAAACAGCCCAAAAAATCCCCATTCTATCAAACAAAACCCCACCCCTAATAGAAAGGTCATTTTCTGGAATTATAGCGGAAATTAAAAAATAAGAAGCAACAAGGGTTAATACAATCGAAAGCCAATTGCCAATATTTAGCGCATTTTGAACAGAACCAGAATCGTTTTTTATTCTAACAAAAGCGGCACCAACAATAGAAAAAACTAAGCCTAAACCAGCAATAATCATTGGTAGCAAAATAAATGGCATAGATGGAAAAACTTCAACTACGCCACCTTCAACCTGAACAAGCTTACTAATAATTTCACCAGCTTTATTGTGTGTCATTATTTCTCTACCAAGCACCATTGTTGCTAAAATTGTTGCAACATAAGACCCAAACAAATCTGCACCCATTCCAGCAACATCACCAACATTATCACCAACATTATCTGCAATTGTAGCGGGGTTTCTTGGGTCGTCTTCAGGAATACCAGCCTCAACCTTTCCAACTAAATCAGCCCCAACATCGGCGGCCTTAGTGTAGATACCGCCACCAACACGAGCAAATAAAGCAATTGATTCAGCACCCAAAGAAAAACCAGCTAAAACTTCAAGAGCAATAAGCATTTTGTCCGGGTGAACAAATCCACCACCCACTAAAGCGGAATATGATCCAACAAATAAAATAAATAAACTACCAAGACCAAAAACAGCCAAACCAGCAACACCTAACCCCATAACAGTACCACCAGTAAAAGACACCTTTAACGCTTTTGCAAGACTACTTCTTGCAGCTTGTGTTGTTCTAACGTTTGCTTTTGTTGCTATATTCATTCCAAAATACCCAGCAAGAGCAGAAAAAACAGCACCAATAACAAAAGAAAGCGCAATAGCTGGTGTTGATGATTCAATTAATGTACCAGACCAAGCTAACAAGCTGGCTGCAATAACAGAAAAAATTGCAAGAACTTTCCATTCTGCAACTAAAAAAGCCATTGCACCCCTTGAAATATGACCAGCAAGATCCGTCATTTTTTTATCCCCGGGGTCTTGTTTTGAAACCCAACTTGATTTCACAAACATTACGATTAAACCAACAACCCCAAGAATCGGAGCTATATAAATAAGATTGTTTTCAGCCAAAAAATCCATAATAATAATTTTTTTAATTTGGCAAATATAAAAAACAAAGACTTAAAAAAACAGATTATTTAAGAGAAAGATTTTTATAATTAAACAATAAAATAAAAGCACCAACAGTAATACAAGAGTCAGCAACATTAAAAATATATCTAAAAAAGATAAAATAATCACCACCCACAACAGGAACCCAAGAAGGATAATAACCATCTATAATAGGAAAATAAAACATGTCAACAACCCGACCGAAAAAAAAAGGAGCATAATCGAAAAAAACACCATAAAAAACACTATCTATAATATTACCCACTGCTCCAGCAAAAATCAAGACCATAGAAAAAACAACCCACCGGTTTTCTTTTGACTTTATTAAGTCACACAACCATCGAAAAACAAAAAACGAAAAAACAATTCTAAAAACTGTTAAAAACAACTTGCCAGCCGAACCAAAAAACTCCCAACCAAAAGCAAAACCATTATTTTCTACAAAATGAAGACGAAACCAATCTGTAATAATAACCTCATCACCAACATCCATGCTTGTTTTTACCCAAATCTTTAAAGATTGATCTAAAAACAATAGAAAAAAAATCAACCCCCATGGGTTAAAATTGATATTTTTCACCTAAAAAATTATTTCGATTTATTTTTGGCCTCAATACTCAGGGTTGCGTGAGGTACAAGAACTAGTCGTTTTTTTGCAATCAGCTTCCCTGTTTCCCGACATATTCCATATGTTTTGTTTTCAATTCGAACAAGCGCGTTTTTCAAGTCCCTAATAAACTTCTCTTGTCTTGCAGCCAACATAGTGTTAGACTCTTTTGAAAGCGTCTCAGACCCCTCTTCAAAAGATTTAAAAGATGAATATGTGTCATCAGTTCCATTAGATGAAGCGTTGCTATACGAGTCTTTTAAAAGAGAAAGATCTTTTTCAGCAATCTCTATTTTTTGTAAAATAATTTTTTTAAACTTTTCTAACTCAGTGTCAGAATATCTTTTTGAAACACCTTTTTTCATATAAAAAACCTATTCATTCTCGACTGCAATATACATTTTATAATCATTAAATTCAAAAAGAATATTGTTTTTTGGAGCTGATTCCACGGGTGTTATTGAATGTGCTAAAACCTCCTCTTTTACATATTGACCGTTATCCATCACCATTTTTATGGCCCCCAAATCACCAGAAACAATAATCTTGATTTTATCAACAACCAAAAGCCCCATTTCTTTACGTATATTCTGAATCTTATTAATAAACTCTCTCGCAAACCCCTCTGCTAAAAGCTCTTTTGAAAGAGAGGTGTTTAAGCTAATTAAAACATCATCAGATTTTGCTGTTAAAACCCCAGGAATATTTTTAATTTTTAAAATCAAATCATCATCACCCAAACAAATATTTTCTCCGTCAACACAAATATTAATTTCTCGATTTTGCTCATACTCTAAAACACCATTTCCACCCAACTTACCAACAACATCAACAATACTTTTGGTTTTTTTTCCATATTTTTTTCCCAAAACAGGAAAGTTTACAACAAGTTCTTGTTCTACAATATCACTAGAGTTATCTGAAAAAGAAACCTCCTTCACATTGATTTCCGACTGAACTAAATCAACCAAAACATCATTGTAATCCCTCTGATTTAAACAAATTGTTACACCTTGCAGTGGTTGCCGCACCCTAATACCCTCTTTTTTTCTTAAAGAAAGAGCTAGTGAGCAAATGTTTTTTGTAATCCTCATTTTTTTATTTAAAATAGGGTTGATCTGTTTTGTGTTAATCTTTGGAAAACTTGCCAAATGAACAGATTGCACATTTTCATTTTTTACAACACCATTAAGGTCAGAAAATAAACGATCCATAAAAAATGGAGCAATTGGCGATGATAACTTAGACACAATAATTAAACAATCAAATAGCGTTTGGTATGCAGAAATTTTATTAGAGTCATACTCTCCCTTCCAAAAACGACGACGACACAAACGAACATACCAGTTGCTTAATTTGTCAACAACAAAAGTTTGTATGGCTCGAGCACAAAGAGTGGGCTCATAGTTTTCGTAATGATCTTCAACCACAGAAATAAGGCTATTTAACTCAGACAAAATCCACTGATCCAAAAGTGGTCTTTTTTTAACAGAAATCCCCACCTCTTTATAACAAAAACCATCAATATTGGCGTATAAACTAAAAAAAGAATAAACATTATAAAGAGTGCTAAAAAGTTTTTGTTTTGTTTCCAGCACACCGCTCACATTAAACTTTAAATTATCCCAAGGTTGAGAGTTGGCTATCATATACCATCTAACTGCATCAGCTCCATGTTCTTTTATAATGTCAAAAGGGTTAATAGTGTTTCCCAGTCTTTTAGACATTTTTTGACCAAAACTATCTAAAACCAAACCATTAGAAATAACATTTTTAAAAGCCACACTATTAAAACACATAACAGCAATTGCGTGTAGTGTAAAAAACCAACCCCTTGTTTGGTCAACCCCTTCAGCAATAAAGTCTGCGGGGAAAAAACAACCAGACTCTATCAATTTTTTATTTTCAAAAGGATAGTGCCATTGCGCATATGGCATAGACCCAGAATCAAACCAAACATCGATTACATCGTCTTCACGATACATAGGTAAACCATCTTTTGAGGTTAAAACAATTTTGTCCACCCAGTTTTTGTGCAAGTCAAACAACTGATAATTTTCTTTACTCATATCTTTTGGGTTGAAATCTTTTAGTGGGTTACTGTTCATGTTTCCCGCTTGAACAGATTTTTCACACAAAAACTGAAGTTCTTCAACAGACCCAACACAAATCACATCAGAATCATCTTCAGTTTTCCATATTGGAAGAGGAATACCCCAAAAACGAGATCGAGAAAGATTCCAGTCATTTATGTTTTCCAACCAATTTTTGAAACGCCCTTCACCAGTGCTTTTGGGCTTCCAATTTATTTTTTGGTTTTTTTTAATCATTAGGTCGCGGTATTTTGTTGATTTAACAAACCAAGAGTCTAAAGGGTAGTATAAAATTGGTTTGTCTGTTCTCCAACAATGGGGATAGCTGTGTTCGTATTTTTTAGAACTAAAAGCTAAACCCTCTTTTTTCAACTTCACAACAATATCAATATCAACAGAATCTTTTTCACTCTCGTCAAAAGCACTCTTTACAAATCGCCCAGAAAACTCACCCAACCCATTCACAAATCGCCCATTAAGATCTACAATTGGTGTTGGTTTGTTGTTCTTGTCAGAAACTAGCATTGCTGGTAGTTTGTTTTTCTTTGCCGCCAAAAAATCATCAGCACCAAAAGTTGGTGCTAAATGCACTATACCTGTTCCATCACCCGTATTTACAAAGTCTGCCGAAATCACACGAAACGCCCCCCCCATTAAATCAACAGGCTGCACATAGTTTAAAAGCTGGTTGTATTGTGTGCCAACTAAATCCGAACCCACACAAGATTGAACAATTTTATATGCTTCACCACCATTTTTTTCACTAATGGTTTTTTTTGTTTTTTCATCAAATAAATTGTTAACACAATCTTTTGCACAGATCACAACAATTTCCTCTAGTGTATATGGGTTTAGGGTTTCAATAAAAACATAGTTTATATTATCACCAACAGCCAAACCAGTATTTGCAAACAGGGTCCAAGGTGTTGTTGTCCAGGCCATAAAAAAAACAGGCCTAGTGTTATTAATGAGTTTGCTTGGTTCTTTAATTTTAAACAAAGCAACAACAGATAGGTCCTTCACCATTTTATAACAACCCGGCTGATTAAGTTCATGAGAGCTTAAACCAGTTCCCGCCGCTGGTGAATATGGTTGAATAGTATAACCCTTGTAAATCAACTCCTTGTCAAATAGCCGTTTCAACAAAAACCAAACACTTTCAATGTACTTGTTTTCATATGTAACATAAGGTTCATCAACATCAACCCAGTAGCCCATTATTTCAGTTAACTTATTCCAAACCTCAGTGTATTTCATTACAGTTTTTTTACAAGCTTCATTGTAGTCTGCTATTGAAATTGTTTCACCAATGTCATCCTTTTTTATACCCAATTCTTTTTCCACACTCAACTCTACCGGCAAACCGTGTGTGTCCCAACCCGCTTTTCGGTCGACACGATAGCCAGAAAGGGTTTTATATCTACAAAAAATATCTTTAATTAATCTAGCCATTACATGGTGAATACCTGGAAGCCCATTGGCCGATGGAGGACCCTCATAAAAAACAAAACGATTTTTTTCTGGTCGAGACAGAATGCTTTGTTCAAAAATATTTTCTTTTAACCAAAAATGGTTTATTTCGGAACAGATTTTAGACAGGTTAAGATTTTTGTGTTCGGGAAACATAAAAGCAAGTTTTTATATAGTAGCAATAACCTTTAGCTCAATAGCGATTGGTGTGGGCAGGGCCCTCACTTCAACTGTTGTTCGAGTTGGAAATGGACCATTAAAATATTCCGCATACAATTTGTTATACTCTTTAAAATCAGACTTCATGTTTGTTAAAAAGACAGTAACATCCACAATATTATCCCAAGAAGAACCAGACTCTTCTAAAATCAACCTTATGTTTTCAAAAACAGAAACACACTGTTTTTTTATATCATAACTTAATATTTCACCATCCTCAGATAGATTAACACCCGGAATTATTTTAGAATCTCTTTTTCTAGGACCAACTCCAGATAGAAATAAAAAATTTCCAACTTGTTTTGCGTGGGGATAGGAACCAACAGGTTCAGGTGCTTGAAGAGAATTAAAATTTGTGTTCATTGTAACTTGTTATTTCGAAATAAAGATATTATTTATTTTCACTGTTTTCAATCTTAACACATACATTTTTCGTTTCAGTGAAAAACTCAAGAGAATGCTTGCCGCCCTCACGACCAAAACCAGAATGCTTCATTCCCCCAAAAGGAATTCTTAAATCTCGAAGTAACCAAGTGTTTATCCAAATAACCCCAGCATCAATAGCAGCAGCTACACGGTGAGCTTTTGAAATATTATTACAAAAGATTGATGCAGAAAGACCATACCCTACATCATTACACAGATTAACAACCTCTTTTTCAGAGCTAAAAGGAAGGATTGTTGCAACAGGCCCAAAAACTTCTTTTTGGTTTATTTCATCGGTGTTTTTTGTGTTTTCGATAATTGTAGGCAACATATAATATCCACCAGACAAATCACCATCCAGAAAAATTTGCTTGCCACCCAAAATTATATTTCCACCATCATTTTTTGCTGATTCAATTTTAGACAAAATACTTTCAAGGTGTTGTTTTGATACAATAGCACCTAAGTTGCTTTTCATGTTTTTTGGATCCCCAACCCTCAATTTTTTTGTTTTTTCTATAAACAACTCTTTAAATCTTGCGTATAAAGAGTTCTCAATAAATATTCTAGATCCACACAAACAAATTTGCCCCTGATTTAAAAACGCTGCTTTTACAGCTGTTTCTACCGCAAGATCTAAATCACAACCTTCAAAAATCACCATTGGGTTTTTTCCGCCAAGCTCTAGTGAATATTTTTTAAATTGAGAGGCCGCACTAGCCGCAATAATTTTACCGGTCTCGGTGCCCCCAGTAAATGAAACAACATCACTTTTTTGAACAATAGCGTGTCCAGCTGTATTGCCATGTCCATGAACAATATTTATAACCCCAGGAGGAAACCCAATATCGTCACAAATTTTACTAAATAAATAAGCGGTATATGGTGTCACCTCAGATGGTTTAGCGACCACGGTATTTCCAGCAGCAATAGCTGGCGCAATTTTCCAAGTTAACAAATATAGAGGGAGGTTCCATGGCGAAATACAACCTGCCACCCCAATGGGCTGTTTTAGTGTGTAGTTTAATGCAGCACCATCCATATCATGCGAGTCTGAGTCAAAGTGTAGTATTGCTGTCGCAAAAAATCTAATATTTGCAGAACACCTCGGAATGTCAACAGTTTTCGCTAGCCACTCGGGCTTTCCATTATCGAAACTCTCAGCTTCAATTAGTTTTTTTGCGTTTTTATCAACAGCATCAGCAAGCTTCATCATCCACTCATAACGATGTTCTTTTTTTGACCTCCCCCAAGAAGAAAATGAGTTTTTTGCCGCATCAACAGCAATCGTTACATCAGATTCTTGACTATCGGGAATTAAAGAATAAACCTTTCCGTCAGTGGGGCTATAATTATTAATATATTTTTTGTTTAACGGCGGCAGAAATTCCCCATTAATATAATTGGATAGTTTTAACATAAAAACACTAATTATTCTTCAAAACCTCTTTTTAATAATACGCAAGAAACAACCTCCTCATAGACCCTTGCTATATTCGTAGACACAACTTCCCAGCCCTGAGCGCCCAAATTATCTAGTTCATTATATTTAGAACTAAATTCATTTACATCATTATCTTTTAATTTCATTATGTTAACCTCTAAGTATTCCCATTTTTTCATAATTAATATATTTTATAAAGATTTTGTTCTCCCCCCATCGACAGGAATATTAATACCATTAATATAGCCGGCATAATTAGAACACAAAAAAGCCGCCAAATAACCCAACTCTTTTGGCTCTGCAAAACGACCAATAGGAATAACTGATTTCATTTTTTTCACCACCTCTTCTTCAGAGCAATTATTTTTAGATGCTTTTTTTTCCACCAGTTCAGTAAGGCGATTGGTTTTGGTTGCGCCGGGTAAGATGTTGTTTACAGTTATCCCAAACTGGCCAACCTCTGACGCCAATGTTTTGCTCCAGTTTGCTACAGCTCCACGAATAGTATTTGAAACACCCAACCCAGCAATAGGCTGCTTAACAGACGTGGATATAATATTAATAATTCGTCCGAATTGTTTTTTTTTCATAACGGGTAGCACAATTTGTGTGGCTGCTTGCGCAGACAAAAGGTGTTGTTTAAACGCACCCACATACTCATCGATTTCTGCTGTATGAGCCAATCCACCACCCGGTCCACCCGAGTTGTTAATTAAAATATCAACACTATTTATGTTGCGATACTTTTTCATTGTCTCTATTAACGAGTTGATATTACCCATATCAATAGACAACACATCATGTTGTTGTTGGTGTTTAGTGCACAACATCTCTTGGGTTTTGTGGAGTGCTGGTTTTTTTCGGGCAATTAATAAAATATTAGCCCCAGCCTTAGATAGTTCAATGGCAATAGCTCGACCAATGCCCTTTGACCCACCAAAGACCCATGCTGTTTTATTTTTCAGATTTATTTCCATATTCACCCAAATATAAGTAATTTACAGTTCATTACAGAGATAAAAAAAAACAGATAAAAAAAAACAATTTAATATCATGGGAAAAATAAAAACACCATTTAATCTTGATAAATGGATATCTGAGAATCGACACCTTTTAAAACCACCAGTTGGAAACAAGAATTTATATATAGAAGCAGAAGATTTTATTGTAATGATTGTTGCTGGACCAAACGCTCGAAAAGACTATCACTATAATGAAACAGAAGAGTTGTTTTATCAATTAGAGGGTGACATTTTGGTAAAAACTCAACAAGACGGTAAAATGGTAGAGGTCCCCATTAAAGCTGGAGAAATGTTTTTGCTTCCACCAAAAATTCCACACTCACCAGTAAGATCAGAGGGCTCAATAGGTCTAGTAATAGAGCGTAAACGAGAGGCTCATCATAAAGATGGGTTAATGTGGTTTTCAGATAAAGAAAACGCGCTTCTTTATGAAGAGTATTTTCACCTAACAAACATAGAAAAGGATTTTTTACCTGTTTTTAAAAAGTTTTATAACAGTGAAAAACTAAGAACCTGTCCCGTTTCTGGAGAAGTGATGGAGGTAGATGAAAGATATATTTAATAAAATATGATTTATAATATCAATCAAAAGACCAAACATGAGGATTAACTTAAAAATTAAGCCATGAGAATCAATGGACACGGACATATTCTTCCGGAGCCTTTTCAGATTCCAAAATTCATGAAAGACAAAAAACTTTTTTGGGTTGATGATGACAAGAAGTTTATGCGACAAGGAAATTGGTCTAGACCAATCACGAACACCGGTTTTTTTCTTAAAGACAAATTAGAGTGGATGAATCAGCACAATATAAATCATGCGGTTATGCTGTGTCTCTCTCAGCTGTATTGTAATGGCTGGAAAAAACAAAACTGTATTGATGCTATTACCTTTCAAAATGACTTCAATGCATCTATTCAACGTGATTATCCAGAAAAATTTACCTGTGGATTCGTTGTTCAGCCGCTATACATGGAACACGCTCTTTCCGAGATTGACAGGTGTGTAAATACACTTGGATTAAAATTACTTTGTTTGCCAACCCATTTTTTAAATAAAAAAGGAGAATGGATTTCTGTTTCAGAGCCGGATGTTGATCCCATATTTGAATTAGCAAATAAACATGGATTAGCTATTCAGGTTCACCCTTATGATGCTGAAAAAATGATTGCATTGAAAAACCAATATTGGAGATTTCATTTGATTTGGATGATGGCCCAATGCGCGGACACGCTCCACCTATTTACCCTTAGAAACCTACCCAATAAATATCCAAAATTAAGAGTTTGTTTTGCACACGGTGGAATGTTGGGCATAGCCAATTATGGAAGAAGAATTCAGGGTTTTGATGGTCGCCCAGATATATTTGAAACACTACAAGATCCAAGAAAAACACTGGGCCACAAAAATTTATATTTTGACACACTAGTACACGACTCACACACTTTAGATCTATTAAAAAAGAGGGTTGGCGTAAGTCAAGTAGTAATGGGGCTAGATGACCCCTTTCCACTAGGAGAAATTGATGGTGTTGGAACCTCCTATCCAGGACGAGTTTTGGATTATGCGGTAGAAACAGGTATTTTAACAAAAAATGAGAAAAAAGATATTTGGCACAAAAATGTATTAGATTGGTTGGGTCTCAAAAAAGAGTATTTTTTATAATTTTGCCAATATGATAAATCATAAATAATGAGTGATCACATAAAACATGAATGCGGTATAGCACTATTAAGGCTTTTAAAACCCTTAAGTTATTACCAAAAAAAATATGGAACAGCTTTTTATGGTTTAAACAAAATGTACCTGTTAATGCAAAAACAGGTAAATAGGGGTCAGGATGGAGCAGGCTTAGTAAACATAAAATTAAACACATCACCAGGAACGCCCTATATTAGTCGCCGAAGATCAGTGGACCAAAACTCTATCCAAGATCTTTTTTTAAAAATCGGGGATAATTTTAAAAAAATAAAAGCTCGTTATCCCAAAGAATTTCAAAATAGTGATTGGTTGAAAGAAAATTGTTCTTTTATGGGTGAGGTTTTTTTGGGACACCTAAGATATGGAACTTATGGTGGGAATAGCATTACACAATGCCATCCATTTTTAAGACAAAACAATTGGAAGTCAAGAAATTTAGTTTTGGCGGGGAACTTTAACATGACCAACGTAGATGAGCTTCTTAATCAACTTATAGATTTGGGCCAACACCCAAAGGAAAAGTCAGACACAGTGACAATTTTAGAAAAAATAGGTCATTTTACAGACGAGGAAAATGCAAGGCTATATAATCAATATAAATCAGAAAATAAATCTAACACTGAAATATCGAAGTTAATCGAAGACAATTTAGATTTATCAAATATTCTTACTAGTGCATCAAAAAAATGGGACGGAGGGTATGTGTTGTCTGGTGTTTTGGGACATGGAGACGCATTTTCACTAAGGGATCCTCACGGGATAAGGCCCGCATACTATTATCAAAACGATGAAATAGTTGTTGTGACTTCGGAGAGGCCAGTGATACAAACAGCATTTAATGTTAGTGCAGAAAAAATAAAAGAGCTGCCAAGAGGTCAAGCTATTATAGTGAAAAAAAATGGGTCTGTTTTTTTTCAAGAGATTTTAAAACAAAAGAGCAGAAAAGCATGTTCTTTCGAGAGAATATATTTTTCACGAGGCAATGATGCCGAGATATATAAAGAGCGTAAAAAACTAGGGCGTTTATTGTTAAATCCAATTCTTGAGAAGATAAACAATGACTTGGTAAACACCGTGGTGTCATATATTCCAAATACAGCAGAAACAGCATTTTATGGACTTTTATCCGGAATGGAAGATGCTCTAAATCAACAAAAAGAAGCTTTGTTAAAGACAAATAAATTAGAAGAGCTCCAGTCTTTAATGCATCAAAAAATTAGATTAGAAAAAATGGCAGTGAAAGACGCGAAACTGCGAACTTTTATAACTGCAGACAATGATCGAGATGGACTAGTTGGGCACGTTTATGATGTAACTTATGGAATTTCAAAAAACACAGACACTCTAGTTATTTTAGATGACAGTATTGTTAGGGGAACCACACTAAAGAAAAGTATTTTAAGAATTTTAGATAGATTAAAGCTAAAGAAGATTATTGTAGTGTCCTCGGCTCCACAAATTAGATATCCTGATTGTTATGGAATAGACATGGCAAAACTAGGTGATTTTATTGCTTTTAAAGCCGTGATATCTTTATTAAAAAAATCGGAAAAAGGGAAAAAAATAATCCAAGAAACTTATCAGAATTGTCAAGAAGCATTAACCAAGCCAAAAGAAGAACAAAAAAATCATTTAAAAGATCTTTATGCCCCATTTACAGATCAGGAGATTTCTATAGAAATTGCAAACTTGCTAAAAACAGACAATATATCCACTGATTTTGACATAGTTTTTCAAACAGTTGAAAATCTGCACAAGGCGTGTCCAAATCATACGGGTGATTGGTATTTTACAGGAGAATACCCAACATTCGGAGGAAACATGGTTGCTAATAAATCATTTGTTTATTATATGGAGGGTAGGACAGGGCGTGCATATTAAAAATATGCTCGCTTTATTTCTGTAGCCAGCCTTAAAGCCGACCCAGAATTGAGTCTAAACCATAGTTCAGGCTCAATAAGCTCTAATTCAGAAAGAGCTAGATTATTATGATTGTCTAAAATAAGATCAACGCGAGCATATAATGGATTAAAATCCAAAGCGCCTAAAACATTAACAGCAAACTTAATTTGCTCTTTTGTGGCGGCATGTTTTTTTACGGAGCCTCCAAAATCATCTTGCACACGAAAATCTCCCTTTTTTGCATTCTTTATTACAGCGTGTGTGTAGCCTCCTCCGATCATTACTAGAGAAATTTCGCCAAAAGTTTTAATGGTTTTTTGGAACTCTTGAACAATCATGTCCTGTGTTCTTACCAAGCGACTAAAAACATCTTCAAAGTTTGATGTTTCTTTTTGGGGAATATAGTGGGTATTCCAGGCAGCAGCAGAAACACATGGCTTAATAACAACATCTCCCCATCTATTTCGACAACAAATATCGGTTAAACTCACCGACCCGTCTCCCCTTTTTATGATTTCAGTTGGAGGGATATTAATCCCATTTTTAGACAATTCAACTAAATACTTTTTGTTTAAATTCCAAATGATTTGATCATATGGATTAATTAATATAGCCTTGGAGTTTATTTTTTTTAAAAAAGACAAAAATGAATCTATCTTATCAAAATAGTTCCAAGTTGTCCGAAACAAAACACATTTACAATTTATTAAACTGCCGTTTTTGTCCCAGGCAACTCTTTGAGCATTGATGTTTAGTTTTTTCAGCTCATCTTTTATCAGGTTCTCCTCGGTTACAATATTGTCAGTATACCAATTCTTCTCCTTGGGATCTAAGTATCGTTTTTCTGTTAAAATTGCAACATCCAAAATATAAGCGTCATAATTAATTTTCAGTTATTAAGCAATATTCACCCTGCATCTTTTTTATTTGTTTAATTGACCCAAAGCTACTCCTGCACCAAATCTATTACTGCCCCAGCCATTTAGATGAAGATTGTTAATTTTTTTGTTCTTATACCAAATTTTTTCAACTACCTCTAAAGCTGTTCTCCCACCTTTTAAACCTTTTGCTGGATCTTTTAGGGTCCTAATTCCAGATACATGTATTTTACTAATTGCTATGGATTTAGTATCTAATGGATTATCTGTTTGCATAATCCAAGAGGAAAATGCTGTGCTTGACGCTCCGTGTTTTTCATGTAAAAGATGATCAAAATCCTTTACCTTGTCCATGGTGTGGCAAATTAAAACAAAAGGGTGCAGACTACTTGTACTGCCTACGGGATTTGAATTATAATTTATTATTCTTTGATTTTTTAATTCCGGAATTATTTTTATACAATCCGGATCTTGATAATAATCATTGTTTCCATTTGGAGGGACTTCATGTATGGTAAAAAAATCACCCAAAAAACAACCATAAATATGTTCTATGTCATCTATTTCATACCATTTCGTATTTTGTTCATTTTTCCGAATGCTTGGAATATCATGATGGTTGTTGAATTCTTCTGAAAAAAAAAGAAAATCAACAAGGTCGCCTCTTCCAGCAAGTTGATATGGTGCCGGGTTCTGATTATTCTCCCCAGCCCAGTATTTCAAGAAGGACGGACTTATGTTTCCAATGGTTATTTCAGAACCACTTGGCCCTGAATCAATTCTATATCGTCTTTTTTTTGCCATAATACTTTTTATTTTAATATGCGAAGCCGATTATTAAAATATTAGTAAAAACTGCACCTTTATGATTCGAGTTTTTTAAAGTGCTATACAACCAAACCCAAAGAATTCAATTTGTTTGTTAAAAAGAACTCTTTAGATTCAATTGCATTTACACTGTAATATATTCACTCATTTTATTCTTTTGCTTCTTCTTTTTCTTGATCTGACGTTTTTACTAGTGTCAATTCATCAATAATATTAGTTGCGCCAGCAAACTTATCAATAACAAAAAGTATGTATCTCACATCAACAGATATGGTTCTTTGTAGTTCTTCCTCAAAAGCAATATCCCCACTCATAGCCTCCCAGTTTCCATCAAATGCGCAACCAATTAAATGCCCCTTGGCATTAATCACTGGAGAACCAGAGTTCCCCCCAGTTATATCGTTATTAGAAATAAAACAGACATTCAAGTCTCCATCCTCATTGGCATAAGGACCGTAGTTTTTTAATTCATATAGTTCTACCAGTTTGTCGGGGACAATAAATTCGGGATTTTGATTGTCCATTTTTTCCATCACACCATCCAGGGTGGTATCAAAATTGTAATAGACGGCATCACCCGGCTTATAAGACCCAATGGTACCGTACGTAAGCCTCATCGTAAAATTCGCATTTGGATAAAAAACATCATTCGGATACATTTTTCTTAACCCATCCACATACAATCTCTCTGCTATCTGTAATGATTGTCCAGCCATTCGCTGTTCAGGCATAATTGTATTAAAATAATTATCCAAAATAGACTTTTGAATCAAATAAGCTGGATCTTTCGCAATTCCCTTGACTGAGGGGCGCTCTAAAAATTTCATCATTTTTTGTTCATCGACAAAAATGGACTTTGCGTATACATAATCTCCCCACCTTTCATAATCTCCTCGATATTTTTCCACCATCTCAGGAATAATATCTGGAATTTGTTCTTTGGGCACATTGTCATAATACATCTCCATCATTTTCACAAAAATATCTCGATCAATTTCTTTTTTGTATTCTTTAAAATTATTTTCAACCTCTATGGTAAAAGCATTTTTTGCTTCTTCTATCAATGTGTCATTTTTTTCCTTTAATGCGTTTAATAGTTTTTCCGATCTTCTAGCTAGACGCACAAAACTAGGACCACTCCAAGCAGCCTCATTAAGATAAACCCTTGCTAAAATGCTCTTGTTGGTTATATCATAAGCACTTTCCATATCACTTAATACACTTCCATAAATATTTTTATTGTTTTCGCTGGAGTTGGCGAATTCAGCAAATTTTGCCTCAAGGTTCTGTTTTTTGTCATAAACTCGCAGTCTTTTTAGCCCCTTGGTTTGTCCAATATAATATTTCCAATAATTAGATATTCGCGCCTTTTTGCTAGCATACATTATGTTGATGTTTCGGTCAGCTCGCATATAGGCATTTAATATATCTAGTTTAGCTTCTCTAACTTTTACAACAGTTGGATTATATGTTTCAATAGCAGATTTTACCCCAAATGAAGAGAGGTAGCGGTCGGTGCCTCCCGGGTAACCGAGAATCATCGTAAAATCATCTTGTCCAACACCGTCTAGAGAAATAGGCAGATGGTGTTTTGGCTTCATGGGGATATTGTCTTCATGGTATTCTGCGGGGGACCCATCTGGAGCTGTGTAAACACGAAAAATAGCAAAATCTCCAGTGTGTCTTGGCCACATCCAGTTGTCTGTGTCTCCGCCAAATTTACCAATTGATTCTGGGGGGGTCCCCACTAGTCGAACATCATTATATCTTTCATATATAAATAAATAATATTCTCCTCCACTAAAAAAGGGCTTAATCTCTGCCCAATAATTTGTCCCCGCTGTTTCCCTTTCCTTTATTTTTTGAACTCTTTCTTGAATCATTTTGCTACGAGTAGACTCATCAGTGTTATAATCAATACTATCTAGCACCTCCTCAGAAACATCATCCATGCGGATTAAAAAATCAACAAACAATCCCTCATTAGCCAATTCATCTTTGGGGGTTTTTGCCCAAAAACCATTTCCCAGGTAGTCGTTTTCTACAGAGCTGTGATTTTGAATAGCATCATAACCACAGTGATGATTTGTGAGTAGCAGCCCAGTGGATGAAATTATTTCACCCGTACAATAACCATTAAAACTAACAATAGCATCTTTTAAAGAGGCTTGGTTTATGCTGTAAATTTCTTCAGCAGTTAACTGAAGCCCCATTGCCTGCATGTCGTCAATATTTAATCGTTCAATTAACATTGGTAACCACATACCCTCATCTGCATTTTTGCTTATGGGCATTAAAAAAAGAACGCATAAAATAATAGTAAATATATTTTTCATAATAATTGTATTTAATTTTTAATTAAAGGAACACTAGAGCAGGGCTCTCCATAAAATAAACTTTTTACATGTGGTGTTAAAATAGACACACATAAAGATAGAAAAACTAAGGGTATTGTGTTCCCTGAACAAACCTTTAAAAACACCCTTTTATTTTTATAGTTATTCATATCTAATTTTATTAAAGCTTTTTGAAACAACAACATATCCATTGTTTGCAGATTGCAGAAAAAAACTTCTTTTGCAATATTACGTAAATTCACTTGGATTAATAAATAAGCCCACGGTGGAACTATCACATCTTTCGAGCAAGTAATGGCAACAAAACAGTTTTTAAATTGGGCCCACCCAAATGTTTGTAGTTTTTTTCTAAACAAAGCTTCTTTAACAATCATTCCTTCGTCTAAAAAAATCAACAAATCCAATTCTTTCCGCTCTCCTTGAACAACTAAAGTCGATACATCTAGGGTTAATAATCCCGCTTCATCAATTTTATTTTTTATTGTATCAGCCATTTTTATAAAAATCCTAATTCTAATTTTGCTTCTTCGGACATCATGTCCTGAGTCCACTTAGGGTCCCAAGTTATTTCTATTTCCACAGAATTAATATAGTCAATCGACTTTATTTTCTCTTTTATTTCAATAGGTAGAGATTCTGCAACAGGACAGTTGGGCGCAGTAAAGGTCATGATTATTTTTACGTTATATTTTTTTTTCTCAGGCATCACTGAAACATCATAAATTAAGCCCAGTTCATATATGTTTACAGGTATTTCGGGGTCGTAAATTTGTTGTAGTATTTTCACCACATCATCTCCTATTTTTTGTAAATCATGTTTCATAATTTAATTATTTGCGAATTGTTTTATTTTAGTAATCATCAGGTTTAAACCATTTGCTCTTGTCATAGACAGGTGATCTCGTAATCCAATTATTTCAAAAACATCTTCATCTTCTAACAAGATTTCTTTTTTACTTAACCCGGAATATAGTTGTATAATAATAGCAACAATTCCTTTTGTAATTAATGCATCACTGTCTCCATAAAAATATAGTTTTTTATTTTTTTTCTCACAATACAACCAGACTTTAGATTGACATCCGGGAATTAGATAATTATCATTTTTAAACTTAGGATTAAGCGGACTCATTTCTCGTCCTAATTCAATCAGGTATTCGTATTTTTCTTCCCAAGAATGAAAAAAAGAAAAACTATCAATTATTTTATTAGCTTGAGAATTCATAATTAACCTTTTAAGAGTTTGATAGCCTTTTTTAAACTCAACAGAAAAGCATCTATTTCTGCTCTAGTATTATAAAATGATAATGAAGCCCTAACACACCCACTGACACCCAGAACCCTCATAAAAGTTTGGCTACAGAGATCTCCAGATCGAACTAAAATATTATTTTCTGCGAGTAAAACAGCCAAGTCATAATGATGAACCCCATTGACATTAAAAGAAAAAACAGGTGAACTAAACAGCTTGTTTAGTTTTAAAGAGTTGTGGCCCTGGTATATGGATATTCCTTCAATTTTATTTAGTTTAGATCGAAGATATTTTTTCAAACTTAATTCTTGCTTTTGAATATTTTGTAATCCAACATTGGTAATAAATTTAATAGCTGCACCCATCCCAATTACCCCCGCAATATTTGGGGTTCCAGCCTCTAGATTTTGGGGTGCTTCTCTAAATATAGTGCTAGCATTTTCAACCCGCTGCACAATCCCTCCGCCATATTGATATGGTTGAAACCTTTTTAAAAGCAGACTTTTTCCAAATAATACACCAACACCGGTTGGCCCAAAAATTTTGTGTCCAGAAAAACAATAAAAATCACAACCAATATCTTGCACATTGACTTCTATGTGTGCTGCTGCCTGAGCTCCATCAATTAAGATTGGAATATTGAAACTGTGTGCAAGTTTGGTTAGTTCTTTGACGTCCTGTATTCCCCCATTTACATTAGAAATGTGCTGTGCCGCGATAAACTTAACTCGATCACCATGCGTGCTTAAAAACTCTTTTAGCTCAACTAGATTTATTGTGTAATCTAACTCCTCTTGCTCTAAAGAATTTTGTATAAACTCAGCTTTTTTTATAGGCAACATTTTGATAGTGGCCCCTGTTTCTTTAGCAATCATTTGCCAAGGAATTAGATTTGCATGGTGTTCGAGAGAAGATGCGAGAATAATATCAGTTTCACAAAGCATTGGTTTCACAAAAGAATTGGCAACTAAATTAATGGCTTCCGTGGCCCCAGAAGTAAAAACAATTTCTTCGGCTGAACGAGCAGAAATAAAATCTTTCACAATCCACCGAGTATCTTCATATTTTTTTGTAGCAACTGCTCCAATCCTGTGTACACTTCTGTGGATGTTGCTGTTTTCATTTGTATAAAAATTGGAAATAGCATTAATTACGGTCTCCGGTTTTTGAGTGGTTGCCGCGTTGTCAAAATAAATGAAATCTTTATTTTTTATAGTTTTTAAAAAGGGAAATTTAGATCGAATTATGTTGATGTCTAGTGGGCTCATGTTTTAAAACTATAGATTTAATTGTTTGTTAAGGTCAGCAAACAATTCTTTTTTAACTGCTTTGTCCGAAACCATTTTTGTTACTTCACTGATAAATCCAGACAATAATAAGCTGGTTGCGGCATTTTTTGACAACCCCCGCGAATTCAAATAAAATAAAGCATTTTGATCAAGCTCCCCAATAGTTGATCCGTGGGCACACTCTACATCATCAGCAAAAATTTCTAATTGAGGATTTGTGTTTATTGAAGCTTTTGAAGAGAGTAAAATATTATTGTTTTTTTGTATTGTTTTAGTTTTTTGAGCATGTTTTTTTACAACCACACAGCTGTCAAACACACCACTAGAATCATCATCATAAATACCTTTAAAAATCTGGGAACTTGTGTTTTTCGGAGCGTGGTGGTTTATAACAATATTGTTGTCTACATGTGTTTTTTTTGAAAGCATTGAAATAGAGTATGTGTCAGATTTTGAGTTTACACCATCAAAGTCCACCAAGATATTATTTCTAATTGTGCCTTCAGATTTAAATTTCCCCTTAGAAAAATAAAACCTATACAATTTAGACTCACTATTGTCTTTTTGTTGAATAAATTCTGTGTGCATGTTTTGACACCTCTCATTTGAACTGGCCATGCTGCCAAGTGTGTATTTTGTTAGTTTTGACCCCCTACATAAGATTGATTGTGAGACAGTGTTGCTAAAGTGTGTGCCTGTGGCACACCAGAATCTTTCAACTATATTTAGTTGACAGTTTTCTTCTAGCATGTAGACACTGTGCATTTGGTTAAAATAATTTTCTTTGTTTTCGCTTGAGTGAGCGTATAAAATATCAATATCGTTTATAAAATCGTTAGCAGAAGCTTTTAAGAAGAAACCATTTTTGACCAACCCACAGTTTAGTTGTGCAAATGTATTTTTTTTTAATTGTTCTTTGTTTAAAATGTCGACAAGTACATCTTCCTTTAGGTCTTTTAGTTCTGTTATTGTTATGTTGCTCGGAAGTTTACAAAAATCTTTTTGTACCACGCCATTTAAAACAAGAATAAAAAACTCATTTTCTGGTGGCAGCATCTCCAGGTACTTAGCTGGTGAAGAAGGAATCATGCTTTTTTCTGAAAAAGCAAACTCCAACCACCACGCTAGTTTTGTGTATCCCCAACCCTTTTGTTTTTTATTTGGCAGACCCCTTTTCAACACATAATTTAAGGCGTCTATTCGGGTTTGATTTAATTTCGAATCATGAGTAGTCAGTGTATTTAGCTCTTTTTCAATGCGTTTTTTTAATAATGAAAAAAGATGTTCAGCAGATTTTTCCCCAGTTGCGTTCCCTTGTACGATATTTTTTTCCGTTCTTATCATAATACTATTTAATAATTCCTGCGTAACCCTGTGCTTCTAATTCTAGGGCCAGGTCAGGCCCGGCAGATTTTACGATAGACCCGTTGGCTAATATGTGCACATGGTCAGGCTTTATATAGTTTAGCAGTCTTTGATAATGTGTTATAATGATAAAAGCATTTTCGGAAGACCTTAAGGAATTTACACCATTTGCAACAATTTTTAAAGCGTCAATATCAAGTCCCGAATCTGTTTCATCTAGTATGGCAAGTTTTGGTTTAAGCATAGACATTTGAAATATTTCATTTCTTTTTTTTTCTCCACCAGAAAAGCCATCATTAATATATCTAGATAAAAATGATGAATCCATTTTTAACAATTCCAGATTTTTTTTCATTTCTTGCAATAGTTCTGTTGAGCCCATTGGATCTAAACCATTGTGTTTCCGTTGTTCATTAACCGCAATTTTAATAAAATTACTAACACTCACGCCAGGAATTTCAACAGGATATTGAAAAGACAAAAACACCCCCATTGCTGCTCGTAATTCTGGAGCTAAATCAATAATGCTTTTATTGAATAATTCGATGTCACCGTTAGTAATGGTGTACTTTTCATCACCAGCTACTATAGAAGCAAGCGTGCTTTTTCCTGAACCATTTGGCCCCATTATAGCGTGAACTTCACCCGCCTTAACATTAAGATTAAGCCCATTTAATACGGGGGTGTCATTTATTGTGCAAGCTAGATTTTTTATTTTCAACATAATTAATTTTGTTTAACCAACACTGTCTTCAAGTGTTATTTCTAATAAGTTTTTTGCCTCAACAGCAAATTCCATAGGTAATCGCTGCAAAACCTCTTTGCAGTATCCGTTGACAATTAATGCAATAGCTTCTTTTTCACCAATTCCACGTTGATTACAATAAAACAACTGGTCTTCTCCTATTTTTGATGTGGTTGCCTCATGCTCAACAGTTGAGTTTTTGTTGTTGACATTAATATAGGGAAATGTGTGTGCTCCACACTGATCACCCATTAGTAGCGAGTCGCATTGTGAGAAATTTCTTGAATTTTCCGCATTGCGATTTATTTTCACTAAACCGCGGTAGCTGCTGTTACTTTTTCCTGCAGAAATACCTTTGCTAATAATCGTGCTTTTTGTTCTTTTACCCATGTGAATCATTTTTGTGCCCGTGTCTGCCTGTTGTTGATTTTTGGTCACAGCAATTGAAAAAAACTCCCCCACAGAATCGTCCCCTTTTAGAATACAAGATGGGTATTTCCAGGTAATAGCAGAGCCGGTTTCTACTTGAGTCCAAGAAATTTTCGCATTTTTATGTGCAACACCTCTTTTGGTCACAAAGTTATACACACCCCCCAATCCATTCTTGTCGCCAGGATACCAGTTTTGAACCGTAGAGTATTTAATTTCTGCAGAATCTAGAGCAACCAGTTCAACAACGGCAGCATGTAGCTGGTTTTCATCTCTTTGAGGGGCGGTGCAACCCTCCAGGTAACTTACATAGCTTTTTTCTTCAGCCACTATTAGTGTTCTTTCAAACTGACCAGTTCCGGCCTCATTGATCCGGAAATAAGTAGAAAGTTCCATCGGACAATTAACACCTTTAGGAATAAAACAGAATGAGCCATCGCTAAAGACGGCGGCGTTAAGTGCGGCAAAGTAATTGTCTTTTGCGGGTACCACAGATCCTAAATATTTTTTTATTAGCTCAGGATGTTTTTCAATGGCTTCAGACATAGAGCAAAAAATGATACCAAGTTCAGATAGCTTTTCTTTGAATGAGGTGGAGACAGAGACACTGTCAATAACAACATCTACAGCGACTCCAACCAATCGCTTTTGCTCTTCAATCGAAATTCCAAGTCTAGTAAGTGTTTTAAGTAATTCGGGGTCGGCCTCATCTAAGCTGTTTAACTTCACTTTTTTTTTTGGTGCAGAGTAATAAATGATATTCTGTAAATCAATATTTGAGTACTCTATATTAGCCCAATCAGGCTGCTTTAGTGTTTTTAAAATCTCAAATGCTTCGAGTCTTTTTTTAAGCATCCACTCAGGNTCTTTCTTTTTTTNTGAAATGGTTTTAATNATATTTTCATTTAANCCAGGGNTAATTGTGTCTGTNTCAAAATTGGACACAAACCCATATTTATATTCNGCTTCAGTAACTTCTTTAATNATTTTTTTTTCGTCTTTTTCTAACATAACAATTAAATTATANAGCAAAACTTTCTCCACACCCACAGGTTCTAGATGCATTGGGGTTTTCAAAAACAAATCCTCTACCATTCAGGCCACCAGAATAATTTAACGTGGTTCCAACTAAATAAAGGTGGCTTTTGTTGTTTACAAGTAGCTGAATTCCATTGTGTTCAAATTTTTTATCTCCAGGTAATATAGTGTCATCAAAATCTAGATTGTATGAAAGACCAGAGCACCCCCCTGAAGTGACCCCAACCCGAACATATGGTTTGTCGCCACCAGCATCCTTCATCAAGGAAAGTAATTTCTCTTTTGCTGAGTCTGATATTATGACCATTATTTTTTTTTTACAAAGGTAGGAATTTTAATTATAAAGAGTCTTAAATAAGGACTATATTTATATTGAATTTTTATGTAAAAACACATGGATGAAACAAAATTCACACCAATTTCAAATATAGGGGAGTTTGAGCTGATTAACAAAATAACAAGTTCTACTAAAATAAATAACAAGTCGACCATAATGGGCGTTGGGGATGATGCGGCTATTTTAGAGTTCGATAAAAAGGTGCACCGCCTTTTGAGCACAGACATGTTGGTTGAGGGTGTTCATTTCGATTGCGCATATTCACCATTGAAGCACGTGGGGTATAAGGCCGTGGTTTCAAATGTTTCTGATATTTGCGCAATGAATGGAAGGGCAACACACATTTTAATTTCTGTTGCCATTCCAAATAAATATAGTGTTGAGCTAATTACGAGTTTATATGAGGGAATTCACTTGGCTTGTAAAAATTATAAAATTGATTTAATTGGTGGAGATACCACAGCAAGTCCAAGCGTGCTAACCATCGGAGTGACGGTTTTGGGGGTGGCGGATAAAAAAAGTATTGTCTGTCGGTCTGGAGCCAACCCAACAGATTTACTAATCACGACGGGGGATCTTGGTGCAGCGTATCTGGGACTTCAGATATTGGAAAGAGAAAAAATGATTTTTGAAAAAAGTAATCAGGCACAGCCACTGTTGGGTGAATACACATATATTTTGGAAAGACAGTTGAAGCCTGAGCCTAGGGTTGATATTATTGAGTGGCTAAAAGAAAAAAATATTATCCCAACCTCAATGATTGACGTTTCAGATGGACTGAGTTCAGAGGCCCTACACCTGGCCAGGTCTTCTTCCGTTGGAATCAAAATTTTTGAAGATAGAATACCTGTTTCTCACCATACAAATGACACAGCTAAAGAGCTGGGTATAAACCCCTCAATGTGTGCACTTCACGGCGGAGAGGATTATGAGCTGCTGTTTACCCTGCCTATAAAGTATCACAAACAATTAGCAGGTGTTAGTGACCTTCACGTAATAGGGCATGTGACAGCTCAAAAGAATATTGTGGAGCTGGTTAAAGAAAGCGGGGAGGTAATTAATTTAACAAAAGATGGCTGGGACTCCTTTATAAAACACAACCAAAAACACATATAAAAAACTATATATTTAAAAAATCCTCTATTTCTTCCGCTTCTATCGGAATTTTTTCCATTAAGTCAATATTTCCGTTTTCAGCAATTAAAATGTCATTTTCAAGTCTTATTCCTAGATTCTCTTCTGGAATATAAATTCCAGGCTCACAAGTTAGAACCATTCCTGATTCAAGAGGTTTTTCGGCGTTAGACACGTCGTGGACATCTAAACCGAGATGATGCGAGGTGCCATGCATATAGTATTTTTTATAAGCTGGAATAGAGTTCGAGTTTTTTATTTCTTTTATAGATAGAAGTCCGAGGTCTACCAACTCTTTTTCCATAAGTATTCCAACATTTTTTTCATATTCTGCTAAAAAAACCCCAGGCTTAAGAAGTTTTATAGACTCTCTCATTACTCGAAGCACACTATTATAAACAGATTTTTGACGTTTTGTAAATTTCCCACCAACAGGAAAACATCGGGTTAAATCAGAGGCATAATTTGCATATTCTGCACCAAAATCCATTAAAACAACATCACCATCTTTACATAGGCTGTTGTTTGCTCCGTAATGCAATATGCATGCATTTGAGCCAGAGGCAATAATGGGATCATAAGCAAAGCCAGATGATCTATTTTTTAAAAACTCATGTATTATTTCAGCCTCTATTTCATATTCATAAACGCCTGGTTTCAAATATTTTAAAACACGTTTTACACCAAGTGATGTTATATTGCAAGCTTTTTGAATTAATTGGATTTCGGCCTTTTGCTTTACTGCTCGCATTTCGTATAAAATGTTTGAACATTTTTTATATTCCTTTTCAGGAAACCGATGTTGTATCCAATTTTTAAATCTAGCATCACGACTTTCAACAACGATATTAGCTCGAGGATGTTCATTGCTGTTTAAATAAATAGTTGATGCTTTATTTACTAATTTAGATATTGAATGTTTAAACTCTTTATTCCATATAACCTTTTTTACTCCTGAGACTTTTTTCGCATTTTCTTTTGTTAATTTTTCCCCCTCCCAGATTTTTATAGTTTCATTGGTTTCTCGAAGAAATAGCAGTTCTTCATGTTTGTCTACATTTTTTATAATCACTAAAACTGTTTCTTCTTGATCGATTCCAGACAAATAAAAAAGATCCGAATTTTGCTTAAACTTCATTACTTGATCCGCATTTTTAGGCATTAAATCATTAGAGTGAAATATAGCAATGGAATTATTTTCCATTTTGCACAAAAAATTGTTTCGGTTTTTTGTAAACAGCTTCGGTTCAATAGGGTCGTATCTCATTATAGTATTTTTGACTTTAAGTATTCTTGATTCAGCCTCATAATATTATCCAGGGAAATGTCTTTAGGACAGTGTGCTTCACATGCGCCCGTGTTGGTGCAACTTCCGAACCCCTCTTTGTCCATTTGCTCTACCATATTAATAACACGCTCTTTCCTTTCCACTTTTCCTTGTGGAAGATGAGCATATTGCGAAACTTTTGCACCAACAAATAGCATCGCAGAAGAGTTTTTGCACGCAGCAACACATGCGCCACAACCAATACAGGCTGCTGATTTGAACGCTTCATCAGCATCTGGCTTTGGTATTGGTGTCGCGTTTGCATCAACTGTATTTCCAGAAGTATTTATAGAAACATAGCCTCCTGCTTGTTGAATTCTGTCAAATGCGCTTCGGTCGACAACCAGATCTTTAATAACCGGAAAAGATGAACTTCTGAATGGCTCAATATAAATTGTGTCTCCGGATTTAAATTTTCTCATATGTAGTTGACATGTTGTTGTTCCTTTGTCGGGGCCGTGAGGAGCTCCATTAATAACAAGGGAGCAGGAGCCACAAATTCCCTCTCGACAATCATGGTCAAATGCAATAGGGTCATCTCCTTCATTTATGAGTTGTTGATTTAGTACATCTAACATTTCAAGAAATGACATATCGGGCTCTATGTTTTTGATGCGGTAGTTTTGGACCCCACCTTTTTCAGTACTGTTTTTTTGTCTCCAAATTTTAAGTAATAAATCCATGTTATTTATAGCTTCTAGATTTTAATTCAATTGAATCAAATATTAATTTTTCTTTGTGTAATAGCGGTTTTTTATCTTTTCCTTGAAACTCCCAGCAAGACACAAAAGTATATTCGGCGTCGTTTCTAAGAGCCTCACCTTCAGGCGTTTGGTGCTCTTCTCTAAAGTGTCCACCGCAAGACTCTTGTCTTTCTAGCGCATCTATTGCAAAAAGCTCCCCTAATTCTAAAAAATCGGCGACACGACCAGCTTTAGCCAATTCCTCATTATAATTATTTGGTTCGCCAGGGACAAAAACATTTTTATAAAAATCTTTTCTTAGGTTTCTAATTTCCTCAATAGCTTTTTTTAAATCCTTCTCATTTCTTGACATTCCACACTTATTCCACATTATTTTCCCCAACTTTTTGTGATAGTAGTCTACAGAATTTCCGGAATCATTAGACAAAATATTTGATATGAATTCTCGGACGTTATTTTCCGCCTCCTCAAAATCTTTTGTGTTTGTATCTATTTGGCCAGTTTTGATGTCATCCGCTAGGTAATCACCAATTGTATAAGGTAAAACAAAATAACCATCTGCCAGTCCTTGCATAAGAGCTGATGCCCCCAGCCTGTTGGCACCATGGTCAGAAAAATTGGCTTCTCCAATTGTAAAGCAACCAGGAATAGAAGTCATGAGATTATAATCTACCCAGACCCCGCCCATAGTATAATGTACTGCAGGAAATATTTGCATCGGTGTTTCATATGGGTTTTCATCCACGATTTTTTCATACATCTGAAAAAGATTGCCATATTTAGCCTTAATTACCTCTTTGCCTAATTTTTTGATTAATTTTTTGTTTTTTGTGTCTTGCCCAGTAGAAGTAGCTTTTTCTTTACCATACCTATAAATGGCAGATGCAAAATCGAGATATACTGCTTGCCCAGTTTGATTTACGCCATATCCCGCATCACATCTTTCTTTGGCGGCTCTTGATGCAACATCTCTGGGGACCAAGTTGCCAAAAGCAGGGTATCTTCTTTCCAGATAATAATCTCTATCTTGCTCAGCTATTTCAGTTGGTTTCAGTTCTTTTTTTCTGATTTTTTCTACATCTTTTTTGTGTTTTGGAACCCAAATTCTCCCATCATTTCGGAGAGATTCAGACATTAACGTAAGCTTAGATTGATGCTCTCCAGATACAGGTATACAGGTGGGGTGTATTTGTGTGAAACAGGGGTTGGCAAAAAAAGCCCCCTTTTTATAAATTTTCCAATTTGCCGTAACATTGCTACCCATTGCGTTGGTGGACAGGTAAAAAACATTACCATAACCCCCGCTAGCAATTACAACAGCGTGAGCACCATGCCTCTCTATTTCTCCATTTACCAAATTTCGAGTTATTATTCCACGTGCTTTGCCCTCAACAACAACTAATTCCATCATTTCATGTCTTGAATACATCTTTACTTTTCCTCTGTTGATTTGCCTGTTTAATGCAGAGTAGGCCCCCAGCAATAATTGTTGTCCTGTTTGGCCCTTTGCGTAAAATGTTCTAGAGACTAAAACACCCCCAAAAGACCTGTTGTCAAGCAGCCCTCCATAATCTCTTGCAAAAGGCACGCCTTGCGCAACACACTGATCAATAATATTTGCAGAAACTTCGGCAAGCCGATATACATTAGCTTCCCTAGACCTGTAATCACCACCCTTAATTGTGTCATAAAAAAGTCTATAGTTTGAGTCCCCGTCACCCTGGTAGTTTTTGGCAGCATTAATTCCCCCTTGAGCAGCAATGGAGTGAGCTCTTCTGGGCGAGTCTTGAAAGCAAAACGTTTTTACATTATAACCAAGTTCTGCAAGTGTTGCAGAAGCTGATGCTCCAGCGAGCCCTGTTCCAACAACAATAACATCTATGTTTCGCTTGTTTGCGGGGCTTACAAGCCTTATTGTTCCTTTGTGTTTTTCCCATTTATTTTGGATGTTTCCATCTGGAACCCTACTTGGTATCGGAAATTTTTTGTCATTTGGTTTCATTGTCTGGCCTAAATAAATTAATGTATGAAATAGTGAAAAACAGCAATTGCTATAAACCCAAGTGATATTCCAAAAGAATATATATTTGCCACTTTTCTTAGCAACCTGTCTCTTGATGGTGTTACACCAACAGATTGAAAAGAAGAAGACAGTCCGTGGTTTAGGTGCATTCCTAACAATATAAAGGAAACACAATATATAGCCGTGCGGTATGTTTCGCCATTAAACTTTTCTTTTAATTCATGAAAATATTTCGTTGGATCTGAATCCTCGTAATTTATATATTTATATTCCATTTCGGGAATCCAAAAGTCATAAAAATGCAAAGCTAGGAAGGCTAAAATTACGAGTCCAGTTATTATCATATTTTTAGAAATCCAAGAGCTGTTGGTGTTGTGATAAATATATTTTTTATTTCTTGCTTTTCGGTTTTGATATTCTAATATAAGACCCATGATAAAATGAAAACACACACCAAATATTAAAATAGGCTGCAATATAAATTGTACAATTGGATTGTAACCCATAAAGTGAGATATCGCATTAAATGTTTTTCCATCATCTGGAATTAATGATGTTAGGTTAATGGCAAGATGTTGCAATAAAAAAAACATTAAAAAAATGCCCGAAAGAGCCATTAAAACTTTTTTAACTATTGAAGACTGCATTATATTTATTACAAGTTAGAGTAAATTCACAACTAATTTAAATCACAAAAAACTATAAAACAACATATTTGGTGAAATTCCAAAAAACTTCGACAAACAAACAGCAAACAAAAACATATGGTTTTTTATATATGTTTGGTGTTTTGGACTTAGTCTAATATAATTTCAATTTCCCAATTAGATTTTATTTTTATAGTTTGTGGGTATACAATAATTTTTTCACTTGCAATGCCATTTTGTATTTTACCAGCATCCCATTGGTTATTGTTATTATCATCGACAAATAGGCGTAATTTATAATTTCCTGGTGGAATCCAATTTATTAATAAAGAGTCTTTTAAATGGGTTTTTCTTATAATATTATTATCATCAAATAATTCCACAACTAAATTGGTATCAGCAATTTCGGATTTTATTTTTAGTGAACCGTATTTTTCCTGATTGTAATCAATATAGAAAGTCACGGAGTCATTTGTTTGATTATTGTGAGAAATTAGTGCTTCTGCCGATATAATTAGTTTCTGACTTTTCTTTAACGTGGGGGTAATTGGTATTTGAACAATAAATGGATTAATTATTTTTGGTGTTACAGAATCGGGGCTTAGTGACCATGAAAAATTCTGTGGAATTAAATTTTTGATTGGGATATTTGCTTCAATATTAATCACCTTTTTCGCATGCATTTGATATGGTTCAGATAGTAGTTTCAGTGATATTTTTTCAACATAATCCGGACTTGAAATGGCTATGGAGTCAGTGATATTTAGATACTGATATTTAATAAAATTAGGACTTTGATTAAACCAGAAAACAGAGGATTTTGGACCGATCTTCCAGAAGCCCTGTGCATTTAAAATAATTATGGAGTCTTTTAATATGTTGTGTTCAAATAGAATACTATTTTTATTATTATTTTTAACATCTATAATTGGGTGTTTAGGCTCCTCATAAAATAGCCCTAGATTTTTAGTTGTATTTAAATTTTGAATTGTGTCGGGCATTGAAATTAGTTCGCCTAAATCATATTGAAAATTATTATTGTCATCTAAAAACGAAAATAGTAGATATTTGTCATCTTTAATATTTTTCAAACTGAAACTACCATCCTTTTTAGAGAATGTGTAATAATAGGGGATTAATGAGTCCATATTATTAGAGAGCCCAACTAAAGCCCCCTCTAAGTTATCATTAAAGTAAAGATCTTTAACGCGCCCAGTTATAAATAATGAGTCTAAAGCACCTTCTTTTGAGAAAACATACTTGAAGTTGGTTAAAATATTACCTTCATTAAGGTCTGCAATAGATTTTCCAAAATTAATAGTATATGTTGTATTTTCATCCGGTAAGCAATTTAATTTAATTTCGATTTTTTTACCTTTTGCAATTATTTCTGGGGGAGGATTGCATTGAGGTGAGATTCGGATGTCATTTCTATTTTTAAGTTGAATATATTCATCAAATAGCAATGTAATTATATTGCTTTCAAAAAAAACACTTGGATTTTTTGGTGTTGTTTTAGTTACAACAGGCGGAGACACATCCCTTGGCCCACCGTCTGGTGGGATAATATTTGCACAACTTGCAAATAAAACAAAAAACAAAAACATATAATTTTT
>NZWM01000044.1 GCA_002698365.1 Flavobacteriales bacterium
GAGTAATCGCATTTCCAAACAAATGCATATGTGCTAAATGTCCACCTTCTGAAAGAAGCATAATACCAACAATGAAAAGTATAAATAAGCCTAATACTTCAAACATTCTATTTTTCTTTAAAAACTCAGTAACCTTATCCGCCATGAATATCATAATTAATCCACCAATAATAATCGCCACTATCATTATTGGGAAAACATCTGTTAAAGCTATAGCAGCTAAAATAGAATCAAAAGAAAAAACTAAATTCATTAAAATGATAGAAAATATAACAGAATTAGCAGATTTTGGTTTTCTATCTTTAGAAGTAGAATGATCTATAGTCAACATATGTATAATTTCTGAAGTAGCAGTATAGATAATAAAAACGCCACCAAAAAGGACAATTAAACTATGAATATTAAAGTCTCCTGACAATACAGAATTATCAAAATGAAATAAACTTTCTTGAAAGTATCCAATAATGCGAATAAGCAAGAACAACAACACTATTCTTAAAACAACAGCACCTGCGATACCTGTTTTACGAACCCAACTTTGTTTAGAAGGCTCAGCACGTTTAGACTCAAGTGCTATATATAAAAGATTATCTAAACCAAGTACCGTCTGCAAAAGAGTTAACATTCCTAATGTTAGTAGATTTTGTATAGTAAAAAGTTCCATAATAATAACTCATTGATTAAAACAACACAAACTAGACAACATGCAAATAATGATGATCACAAATTATTTACATAATCAAAGTTATAATTTATTATATTCAATATTACATTATCATTAATATAGTTGTCTTTGACAATTACTACAAATACTTAAAAGAAATATTTATTTCTATATCTTCGGATAAAGCATGATGAACTGGACAATGAAGAGCAACTCTCTCTAGAATAGTTTTAGTTTTAGTATCATATTGTTTTGGGAAAGTTAAATCAATATCAATTTTAGAAATCCTTCTAGGATTATTTATCATAGTTTTTTTTACGATTGCTATAGTATCTTTAATATCAACACCCTTTTTCTCAATAGCAATTGCCATAATGGTCAAAATACAACTTGCTAAAGAAGAACATAAAAGATCAGTTGGTGAAAATGTTTCACCAAGTCCACAGTTATCTTTTGGAGCATCGGTTCTTATTTCAGAACCAGAATCCAAATGAACAGCTTTAGTTCGCAAACTCCCTTGGTATTTAATTTTAAATTTGTTCATAATAATTGATCTGATTTAAATATAGACAAAAGTATTTAAATGCATTTTTTAACCATCACCAGTCCCATTTTTCTTTATTGATATCAGATTCTAAATAATGCTCTATTTTATCTTCTAATATTGGGAAAAAGTCAATATTGGTTATTTGCTCTAAATAATCTGTACTACATACATATTCCTGTATATTTTTTTCCCCTTTCTCATTTGGAAGTATGAAAGCTATCATCCTCTGTTCCATAGAGTCATAAATAACTTTATAAAAATATTTGGGAACACAAACAATACTTTCTCCAATTGTGACAGAACAATCATTTAAAATAGGCCCACTAACTACATAAATATTATTGTTGGCTCCCCATTTTCTAACTAGACTTTCAAGCCTTTTCCAAATTCCCCTATTAAAAGACGGATCTTGTGGACTCATATTACTCATATAAAAACTCTCGCTCATGGCAATATTACTGAAACTAAAATCTGCAGCAGGAGCTAAATGTCCTCTATCATAACCTGAACCCCTATAGTCATGTAAATTAGCAGAACCAGTACTTATCGCCTTGTCAACACGAAAATTATTTTTTCTGTCAACCACACCTAAAATTTGCTCTTTCTTTATTTCATAAAAAACCCATTCTGGTTGCTCATGTTTTTCAACATAAGAGAGAGAAAAATAGGTATGATGAACTAACTGCCCATTATTAGTGGCAGTAGGCAAAAAATCGCTGAAAATTTGAGAAAAACTGAAAAAAGGAATAGTCAGAAATATAAGAAATTTACACATATTTAAATCTTGAAATTTATATCTAAAAATAAGGATAAAGACTAATAACCGAACGGATTAAGTTTATATTATAAAAATAATTAAATTTAGATAATGAAGAGCATAAGACCATACAATAAGTCTGAAAAGAAAAAGATACAAATAGTTAATATGTTTGATAATATTTCGGAAACATATGACTTATTGAATCTTATATTATCTTTTCGTATGGATTACATATGGAGAAGAAAATCAATACAGTCCATAAAGAATAATCCAAAAAAATTACTTGACATTGCTACAGGAACAGCCGATTTTGCAATTATGGCAGCAAAATATACCAATGCACAAATTAGAGGCATTGACATATCTGATAAAATGCTAAAAATCGGAAATAAAAAAATAAAAAAACATAAATTATCAAATAGAATAAAATTAAAATTAGCTGATGCAGAAGAATTACCTTTTAGAAACAACTCATTTCAAGCAATCACTGCAGGATTTGGAGTTAGGAATTTCGAAAGTATGGAGAAGGGATTATCAGAAATGCACAGAGTTTTAGATAAAAATGGTGTTTTAGTTGTTCTTGAACCATCCAAACCAAATAAATTCCCTATAAAACAACTTTATAATATCTATTTCACATACATCTTACCTTTATTAGGAAAACTAATATCTAAAGATAAAAATGCATATACATACTTAATTAATTCCGTAAATGCATTTCCAAATAAAAACATTTTCTTAAAAAAACTAAAGGCAGCAGGATTTAAGAACTGTAAACATACACCGCTAACTTTTGGGATCGTTTCGTTATATAGTGCTGAAAAATAAAAAAACAGTATTTATTGAAAACAAAATACTAATCCAATATTAAGAAGTTATATTTGCAAAAATATTTATCATGGAATCAATACGAAATATCGCGATAATTGCTCATGTTGATCATGGAAAAACAACATTAGTAGATAAAATTATTCAATCATGTATTATTGAGAACTTAAATAAAGAAAATACCGAACTCATATTAGACAATCATGACTTAGAAAGAGAAAGAGGCATAACAATTTTATCTAAAAATATTTCTGTTAAATATAAAAATGTAAAAATCAATATCATTGACACCCCTGGTCATGCAGATTTTGGAGGAGAAGTTGAGAGAGTGCTAAAAATGGCTGATGGTGTGTTATTGTTAGTAGATGCATTTGAAGGAGTAATGCCTCAAACAAGATTTGTATTGCAAAAAGCAATTGAACTAAACCTAAAACCGATATTAGTAATTAATAAAATTGATAAAGAAAACTGTCAACCAGAAATAGTCCAAGAATCTGTTTTTGATTTAATGTTTAATTTAAATGCATCTGATCATCAATTGGATTTTGAAACTATTTATGGATCCTCTAAACAGGGATGGATGAGTTTAGATTGGCAAAAACCAACAAATAATATCAGTGTACTATTAGATGCTATTATTAAGCATATCCCACCAGCCCCTATTAGAGATGGTGTTACCCAAATGCAAATCACATCACTAGACTATTCAAGTTTTAAAGGAAGAATAGCAATTGGAAGAGTGTTTCAAGGCAATATAAAAAAAGGATCAGAATATCTACTCTGTCAAAAAAACAATAATAAAAAAATTAGAATTAAAGAATTATATGAATTTAAAGGATTAGGAAAAAATGCTATAGACAATATTTCATCTGGGGACATCTGTGCAATTGTTGGATTAGATGATTTTGAAATTGGAGATACAATTACCAACACAGAAACACCAAAGGCTTTACCAAGAATTAAAATAGATGAGCCAACCATGAGCATGTTGTTTACAATAAATAATTCTCCTTTTTTTGGTAAAGAAGGTAAATATGTAACATCTAGACATATAAGAGAAAGATTGATAAAAGAAACCGAAAAAAACTTAGCACTAAAAGTAGAAGAGACAGAATCAGAAGACAAATTTACTGTATTCGGCAGAGGAATACTTCACTTATCAATACTGATTGAAACCATGAGGAGAGAAGGGTATGAATTACAAGTTGGCAAACCACAAGTAATTGAAAAAGAAATTAATGGAGAATCACATGAACCTTTTGAAACTCTTGTTATTGATGTCCCTGAAGAGTATTCAGGAAAATCCATCGAACTTGCAACCAAAAGGAAAGGGGAATTATTAATCATGGAACCCAAAGGGGATTTACAGCATTTAGAATTTCTTATTCCTTCAAGAGGACTAATTGGGTTGCGAAATCATATTTTAACTGTAACTTCAGGCACGGCAATTATGACCCACAGATTCAAAGAATTCAAAAAACATATAGGACAAATTGAAACTCGTACTAAAGGATCACTAACTTCCAGTGAGGAAGGACCTGCGACCGCATTTGCATTAAACAGACTGCAAGATAGAGGAAGATTCTTTGTTTCACCAACCGACATTATATATAAAGGGCAGGTAGTAGGAGAACATAATAGAGATAATGACTTAGCCGTAAATCTTGTCAAAGGCAAACAATTAACAAATATGAGAAAATCTGGATCGGATGACGCCATGAAAATTGCACCTAAAACTGAATTTTCACTAGAAGAATCAATGGAATATATAAAAGAAGATGAATACTTAGAAATCACCCCTTTAAGCCTAAGAATGAGAAAAATCTAATGAATTAAAATTATCAGNATATGAATCAGNCTGATTACAGAAATATTAAAAAATANATCNACACACCATCTTTTTCGCTATTTANCAACTNGTCTANATCTATAACATACTATAATTTATTTCGGTACTNGACCTAAATAATATAACATTTTCCCATGCGCAATAATTGCTTGGATAAAATTTTGTTTACAATTATACGGTAAATCATAATCATTAGCCACTCTTTTGACAATATGGGAAATACTTGCATAGTGTACATGACAAATTCCAGGAAATAAATGATGTTCTATTTGATAATTAAGCCCTCCGATTAACCATGAAAAAAATCGACTATTAGGAGAGTAATTTGACGTAGTTAATAATTGATTAATAGCCCACGTATTTAAATCTAATTTTTTAGAAAATTTTAAATGTTTACATTCGGGCATAATATGAGCAGTTTGAAACACAATAGCCAATAAAAAACCAGCAACAAAATGCATTAAAAAAAATAAACTAAGCCATTCCCAAAAATTAATACTCAATGTTAACATTGGAATCAATAAAATAAAACCATAATACATTGATTTCCAAAAAATTAACTCCAACATTAATTGACGAAACTGACTCACTGTAATAACATCATTTCCAGACCACTCAATCAGTTGTTTAAACTCTTTTATAGTGGCAAATGAGAAAGTCATTAAACCATATAAAAACCATGCATATATAAATTGAAATCTATATATTTTTTTATAATCACTATCTGGGGAAAACCGCAATAGTTTAATAGGGCTAACATCAGGATCATGGTGAATTACATTTGGATGTCTATGATGCAGTTGATTGTGTTGGATTTTCCAATTTTTATATGTACCTCCTAAAAGCTGTAGAGAAAACCCCATTATCTTATTAACACTTCTATTCTTTGAAAAAGCATTATGATTACCATCATGCATAATACACATGCCAACTCCTGCCATCCCAATACCCATAAGCAACCAACAGAACCAAAAAAAAGAGTTACCTACAATACCTGAAACCATTAGAAAATATGGTATAATATAAATCGAAAACATTACAACAGATTTAAAATACATGTTGAAATTTGCTGTTTTTTTTATTTGATTTCTAGTAAAATATTGATTCACCTCATGCCTTAGAGAAGTGACGAAGTCAATTTCATTAGCTGATCCCATAAGGTTTTTATTGTTATTTATCACACAATTATAAGACTTTTATAAAAACATAGTTCATGAATAACATAATAGTTATACACAATCATAAAAAGAAGTAAGAAAAATGGTTGATTTATTATAGAAGAGCTACAAAATTAATTTCCTGCTACTTTCACAGTATTAAACAAATACAACATATATTAAATATAAAAATTAATATTTTAACAAAAAAGAAACACGAATTTTAGAATATATTTGCAGTCTTATAATGACAAAACAATTACTACAATGATTTCAGTAAATAATTTAACACTCCAATACGGAAAGAGAGTTTTATTTGATAATGTAAACTTGAAATTTGAAGGAGAAAGATGTTATGGTATTATTGGCGCCAATGGTGCTGGGAAATCTACATTTTTAAAAATTTTAAATTCTGAAATTGAACCTAACTACGGAACTGTTTCAATTGAAAAAGAGAAAAGGATATCTGTTCTTAAACAAAATCATTTTGAATATGACGAAATATCTTTATTAGACACCGTAATGATGGGACATCAAGAACTCTGGAATGTGATACAAGCAAAAAATAAAATTTATTCAAAACCTGACTTTAATGAAGATGATGGTATGGAAGTGGCAAAATTAGAAGAAAGATTTGAAAAAATGAATGGCTGGAATGCAGAGTCAGATGCTGGAAATATGTTGAATGGCATGGGTATTAACACTGAGCAACATAATTTGCTTATGAAAAATGTTGAACCTAATGTAAAAGTAAAAGTGTTACTGGCTCAATCTTTATTTGGTGAGCCAGATTACTTAATTCTCGATGAGCCAACTAATAATCTAGATGCTAAAACTATATTTTGGCTAGAAGAATTTTTATTAAAATTTAAAAATACTGTAATTGTAGTATCTCACAATAGACATTTTCTAGACACCATATGCACCAATATTGTAGATATAGATTTTCAAAAAATACAACTATATACCGGGAATTATACATTTTGGTATCAATCAAGTCAATTATTACTACGTCAAAGGAGCATGGCTAATAAAAAAGCTGCTGAAAAGCGAAAAGATCTACAAAATTTCATCGCTAGATTTAGTGCTAATGCATCTAAAAGCAGACAAGCTACCAGTAGAAAAAAATTGTTGGAAAAAATTAATATTGATGAAATAAAACCATCAAGCAGAAAATATCCGGCAATCATATTTAACCAATTTCGAGATGCAGGAAATGATATTTTAGAAGTCAATAATCTAACAGCTCATGATGAACATGGAGATTACTTAATAAAAGACCTAAGCTTCTCAATTAGAAAAGGTGAAAAGGTTGCTTTTTTAGCAAAAAACCACCAATCAATCACTTGTTTTTTTGATATTATAAATGAAAAAAAAGAAGCCTCTTCAGGAAGTTTTAAATTTGGTACAACTACTCGACACACTTATCTCCCTAACAACCATGAAGAATACTTTAAAAAAGAAATTAATATTATTGATTGGCTACGTGAATTTTCAGACGAAAAAGATGAAGTATTTATAAGAAGTTTTTTAGGAAAAATGTTATTCAGTGGAGATGAAGTTTTAAAATTCATCAATATCTTATCTGGTGGTGAAAAAGTGAGATGCATGCTATCTAAGATGATGATGTTAGAAGGAAATATTTTAACTTTTGATAACCCCACTAATCACCTAGACTTAGAATCCATACAAGCTTTAAATAATGCTATGATTGACTTTAAAGGAACTATATTATTTTCTTCTAATGACCATGAACTAACACAATCAGTAGCAAATAGAATTATTGAAATCACCCCAAACGAAAACTCTGACAAACTCATGACTTATCAAGAATACATTGAATTCAAAGCAAATAAGTCTGTTAAAATTAAATAAAAAACCACATTTAACTGGAGGAAGGTAATTTAAAAACACCAATTGAACACTTTTTTAACTTATTTAATATCCAAAGACAAACAGAGATGAACCTATTGTTTTCTATTGTAAATTAAATCTCCAGGAGTTATCTTATATAGGTATCTATAAATTTTCAGACACACCCAAACAGTTGGAACAACAATGAAAAAAGTTAAATTTAACCAAACAGGCAAACCACTAAACTCAACTAATTGTAAATAACCAGATGTATCATTAATCAATTTAGAAAACAAATTTAAAACTACATCACCAAAAACCTCACTCAAACCATAACTAAACACAAAACAAAGAAGCACAATTGCAAAAGTGATAGTTGAATATGTAAAAACAATACTTGAACTTGACAACCCAAAGGCTTTCAATGTACCTAGACTTTTTTTATTGTTCTCAATATGAGTAAGCAGAAGATTAGTTATAAAAAAAATGATTGACATAATACTAAAGAAAATTAATGAAACTGATAAAATGGTTATCATATTTCCAAAAAATGAAAAATTCTTTTTATTCTCTATCACTGTTTTATCAATTTCAATACCATATATAAATTCTAACATATGTGCCAAATTAGATGCACCGTCTAATGCACCCAATGAAATAGTATACTTATCTTGTTGTGGGTCTTTTTTTTCTTTTCTAAATTCTCGAGTTGCAGACTCATAGTTATTCTCAATATCAAAAATTCGCAACATACTGATGGATGGATTCTCATTTTGAAATTGGGTAATAAGTCCCAAGTCTTTCTCCAAATCTATATTGTGTGTTAGTCTAATAATACCACTTCCATTTCTAAATGACTGTACAATCTTAAAGCCCCTTTTTCTCAAGGTAGTCCAAGTAGAGGATGTCTCAAATGTATTTATATTGCCATCAACAACAAAATACGTCAAATACTTTGGTGTGGATGTGTGAAAATTAAAATCTGAAATAGAAACCATTGCCCAATACACATAATCTGAAATTAATATGTCTACCTTATTTCTTAATTCCGTTACCACACCCTCGATTTTAATTGGAATATAAAACTGTTTAGTAGAATCATTAGTGGCAGGACTATACTCAACATAAAACGGTGTTTCTACTAAGTTAGAATACTCTACTTCTAAACCTTGTAAACCTAAATCAGCCAAAAACTTTTCTGTAACAATACAACCAAAAGCTTTCGTTGGTAAATTAATTTTTTCAGAAGACAATCTTGAAAACTCCTCACCCTTAGGAATTTTTTTTAATTTCTTATAAAACACATCTGAAGAATCAATAATGGCCATTTTAAATAAGTCAAGAGAATCCACCTTTTTCTGACCTCTATACCAACCACTATTTACAAATTCTTGAGAAGTATATTTTTGCGGAAACGGACCTTCAAAATTAAAATATTCACCCCAAGTACCTATAGTATCTTTTGCACAATCATCTCCATACACACAAGTATAAACAGGTGTTGTATCATACACTGACTGATCCTCAGAATTTTTACTAGTATCTACCTTGTTAATCATTACCTGACGAATGTGAGATTTTTCTATAGAATCTCTAAACCAACACCACTTCTTAGAAAAATCATGTGATTGTAATTCTTTTTTACCAGGAATAGGAATAGTGGGATTTGTAATATCAATAAATGTAATAAATGGATCTTTTAATTTGTTCTCTAAATACTTCTTTGAACCATATCCAATACCTATCGAAAGAAATGAAATAAATAATAAAAAAAATAGAATCATGATTTTGCCTCGCCCCTCATGAAGCACAGCTCTAAACTCAGAAAAAGTAAATTCCTTAAAAAATGCTTTATTATTCATTTTAATAAATAAATTTCTGTTCTAAATATATTTTAAACTCTTCATCTTTCATTTTCTTTTTTGAATCTTCTGATATCCATTGTTTTTTATCTCTCAAAAAGGTAGAATCTTTAGTAATACAGCCTCTACTCACATCCAAACCATCCTTATCTTTGATTAACTCACGGTCAATAAAAATAATTTTATCAGCATATTTTAAAGCTAAGTCAATATCATGTGAAACAATAATAGCAGTTGATTGTTTTGTCACAATTTGATCCGACAACATATCCATTACATTTTGCGCACTAGAACAATCTAAATTTCCTGTTGGCTCATCTGCAAACAATACACTAAAGTCAGAAATAACAGCTCTCCCAAATGACAACCTCTGCCTCTGCCCTCCTGAAATTTCTTTTATATTAATATTTTTATTTCTATCTAAATTCAATTCCGGCAAAACCCTCTTCAATATTTTAATAGACTGGCTAAAAGCTTGTTCTGAGTCTGACCCAGCAAGTATAGATGGAATCATCACATTTTGTATACCACTAAGTGAAGAGAATAAATTTTCTGATTGAAAAATAAAATTAAAATAATCCCTTCGAAACATTGAAATCTCTTGTTCACTTCTATTCCATAATTCAAAAAAATCTATTTTCACATCATTAGGACAAAATTGTAAAACACTTCCCTCTTTATAATCCAATGTATTATTCATTAAACCCATAGATTCAAGAATAGTACTTTTACCGGATCCTGATGTACCTATAAAGAATGTTATTTCACCTTTTTTTATTTGTAGAGAATCTATACGAAGAGCCGCAAAACTTTTGTTTTTATACTTGCAGTATAAGTTCTTTACATCAAATATAACTGATTGATTCATAAACAATTACTTAGCAAGAGGAAGGTCTTCTAAAGGAATCCAATAATAAGTTTGCTGGCCCTCTTTCCATTGAGAAAAATCGTCATTATATTCCTGTCTTAGAAAATCTTGTGCTTGTGACTTAAAGGTTCTAAAAAATCTCAAGAATTCCTTATCATCAATGACCGTAGTTTTAATATCTTTAATCTTATACCTACCTAATTTCCCTTTAAAATGAACACCTAAAATAGTCTGCCACACTTCATCAAATGTCATATTTAAAATATCTTCAGTTGGAACTTCCATTAATATACCATCAACTAAAGCTATCATTGCTGCTTGAAAATTTGTTCTAGTTTGATCAAGACTTGATTCACCACTAGCTATTAATCTTCTTAAAGCATCTTGTAATTTAGTTTCTTTCATTCTTTTAGGCATAAAAACAACATGAGTAAAAGCAGGCGCTCCCACATTTCCATATTCCATTTTCACCCATCCTTTTGATGAAATTTCTCCTTGATCCTGCAAAGCTTTAATTAAACGCTTGACTTCATCATCACTAGGAGTTGGAGTTATATTATCTTTAAAATAGTTAAAAAGATACTTATAATTAATATCATCGGGGTCTAATGACCCTCCATCACCACCTTCATTTACCATTGTTTCAAGAAAATTATATTCATTTGATTTTTTTTGAATAAACTCCTTTATACTTTTAATCACATTCTTTCTTAATTCATTTGGGTCAATAGAGGTTGTTTTGTCACCATCCTGCCTTACACTTTGAAGCCCTCCAAACACAGGACTTTTAGAAGCATCTTCTTCTGATATATTATCAAATTTAATTTCATATGCATTATCTAACTCTAAAGGATGTAATTTTGCTGGGCCACCAACCTTTTGATGCTTCTTAGCCAGCTGAACTAGAATTTTTCTTACTTGACGATTAAATCTTGAATATGGACCACCTTCTACCTGCATCATATTTGCCTGATATGCAATAAAATTGACTTTATTATCATACATTAAATCAGCTATTTGTTGCGTTGAATACTCGGACTTCTTTTTTACATTAACACCATCGCCAGCATCACCAACTAAAACAACAATATTACTTTGTTTTTTAGTTT
>NZWM01000045.1 GCA_002698365.1 Flavobacteriales bacterium
ATATGTGTTATATTTGCGCCGCGGGGTGGAGCAGTTGGTAGCTCGTTGGGCTCATAACCCAAAGGTCGCAGGTTCAAGTCCTGTCCCCGCAACTAAAAAAATAAAAGCCTCAAATGAGGCTTTTTCTTTTTAAAAGACAATTATTTTTTTTGGAGTTAAGTATTGTGCATTGTCTTTTATAGTAACAAGGTATTTCCCCGCTGGCACATTAGAAATGTCTACAGTAAATTCTTGGCCACTTAATCATCATTATTTATTTAAGTTATATTTTTTTTCTACTGAACCATCATCATAAAGCTCTAAATAGAAAGTTTTATTATCATCATCTCGTCCAAGAATATCAATAGATTTAATTATTGATCTACTCTCATTCTCTTCATTTAATAGGCTAGTGCTTGGACAATAATTGCCATCTGGTGCTATTTGCGGCATTTTATAATCCGGGTTTGTAATAATAGCATGCATTAAAACATCTGTCGATTCAAATTCTTCTGGAGTACATAGCTCCCACTCATTAGATATCCCCGAGCATATCATATTATTGTCAAGAAGTCCCATATTTGCTACAATACACCAATAAAGATATTCCATTGCCATACATTCATAATCACAGGTCCAATCATCATAGTGATACCAACCCTCTTCAGGGTAATTACTTGGAATCGTTAAGAATTGACCTCCCCTAGCAACATCCATAGCATCAGACATTTCTGATGAATTTGGCTCAAGTCCAAAAACATCTGGATATATTTCAATATGGCTACATGCATTAATAGTATGAAGCATTTCTTCTACACTAGCGTCATTACCCCAAAATCCTGGTGAGGATGGATCAATTTCATTATTATATAAAACAGCTCCAGCACAAAAATTATTATTATCCATTAAATCATCAAAATTATCAAACAGGATTTCTTCCGCATTAGAACCCTCATAAGCAAATAATGGCATAACAGTATAGACTTCCATTAATGCATTTTGAACATTTTCATCATCTATAATTCCATCTTCATCATTATCTAATAATTCTGCAGCTATGGCTGCTACATGTAACACTTTTAAATCAGACACAGAAGATTCAGCATAAATATGTATACAATCAAATACATTAATATACTTTGGAAACAAAGCAAGAGCTTCTATGTCTGGACTAGGATTTTGTACAATTTGAAAACATACCTGATTCTGTGTAAACAGAAATAGCGGAAGTAATAATATGACTATTAATTTATTGATAATCTATTGGCTTTTTGAACGGTACCTATCTAGTATTTCATATATCAAAAAGACAATTACTATGGTTATTAAAGGTAAAACCATCCACCAATTTTTATTTTCTGTATTATACATGCTACCAAAAAGAGGTAGGATAACACATAATGCAAATAAACCAATTATAAAAAGATGTTGTTTTTTTTCAACCACTGAAACCATCTTATTAGCATGTTCAGACCTCACTAATCTTCTCATAGCATCCTGCATATCCTTACCATACGTTGGATGATCCGAAGTGCTACCATCTTCTTCTTGAATAGTGACCATATATTTAAAGTAACCTGGGTAAGAATTAGATTCTTTAATTAATTTACAATCAATTGCCTTTCTTTTTGTTATTTTGTTTTCAGACATAATAAAAAATTTAAAACAAAGATATTAAAAACTATATGGATTATCAATTTGCAAACAATTGACTCATGTTTTTAAACGATTTAAATTCTAAAGCGTTTCCAGATGGATCTAAGAAAAACATAGTAGCTTGCTCTCCTATTTGTCCGTCGAATCTAATATATGGCTGAATAATGAAATCTATATTTTTTGACTCTAAATCCTTTCTAAGCATACACCAATCGTTCCATTGTAAAACAACACCAAAATGAGGTATAGGCACATTTTCACCATCTACATCATTAAAAGATTTTTTACCCATAGATTCATCTAAGTGAATTACCAATTGATGCCCAAAGAAATCGTAATCTACCCACGTATCACCACTTCTTCCTTGAGTACAATTTAAAGTTGTACCATAAAAAAACTTAGCTTCTTGAAGATTATTAACTGGAATAGCTAAATGAAAAGGTGAAAGAAAAGACACCGTTAAAACTTATATATTTTTTCACTTGTGCCATCTTCATATATATATAATATAAGTTTAGCATTTTTATGATTATTCGCTTCTCTTCCATAAACATCAAATGCTTTAACTACATATAATCTTGTATTAGACTCTACAATATCTAAACCATCATCTGGATCACAAGCATCTCCTTCTCCATCTCCGTCAGTATCAGTTTGATCTGGATTATATACAGCATAACAATTATCACAAGCATTACCGACTCCATCATTATCACTATCGGATTGACTAGTGTTTGTGTTATCTGGACAGTTGTCTTCTTCATCACACAAAAAATCCCCATCAGAATTATTTACACAATCTCCATTACAATCATACATTGAATTTGTTGGATATATACAACATGCATCGACTTCTGCATTTGGATTATAATTACAAGCTTCAATATCCATACACCCAGGAATATCATTTGATGGATTACAAGCAACACTTAAATTGGCATCAATACATCCATCTGTATTTGAATTAATCCAGTTAATGTAGTTTGACACTTTTGTATATACTCCTGGTCGACCTGGCTGAGCACAACCTGACCCCCAGCTTGTAATACCCATTAATAACCAATCTGTATCTTCGACATTTCTGACAGCTACAGGACCACCACTATCTCCTTGACAAGAATCCATACCTCCATCAACGGCTCCTACTAATATCTCAGTAACCTCATTAACAGCAGCCCACCATGGAAAGTCTAAATCTGGATCGTCGTAATCAACAACAGGTACTTCAATATATTGTAATATATCTGATCCTTGACCCCCTTGAGACGTATTACCCCAACCAGTGACAACCGCCATCACACCTACATCTTGAGCTCCGGCATTAACTTGATTAGCACATATAATTGAAATAGGCTGTACATCATCATTAAATTGAATAGGCTCCTTGGTTCTTAATAGTGCAATATCATTACCATTGTTCCCATAAGCTGAATGAGATATCACTTCTTCGACTTCATATTCTTCACCACCTGAACCAAAAAGACCGGCATATTCATTACTACTACCCACACCAATAGTTATACTTTCAGCAGATATCACTTGACCATTTTCCTCTACACAATGAGCTGCAGTTATAACCCAATATTGATGTATTACTGAAGCGCCACAAAGATAGCCACTAGCATAAATGGCTGCTTGCCATGGGTATTCTGAAATATCACAATCCTCACCACCTACAATTTCTGCTTGTGGAAACACTTGTGTTGAAAATAAAATTAATAATGATAATAGTAGATTTCTCATAATTGTTCTTTTTGTAAAGATAGTTAAATATCACTAATCTCTATTTATTTATATTTGTGAAAATTAACATATTTCATTTATGTCTTCGGTTAATAAAAATATTAAAAAATCTAAAACCATTGAATCAAGCTTTTATTATTCACAACAAAAATTTGAAGACATAAAAGAAAGTTTATTTGCTCAAAACTGGCAATTTATTTGTGATACAAAAAATTTAACACAACACGGTGACAGTATCCCTTATGAATTCATCCCTGGATACATTGAAGAACCTTTATTATTAATCAATGATAATGGTGTCATTAAATCAATGAGTAATGTNTGCACACATAGAGGAAATATTTTAGTTGAAAATCCAAAAAATGTAAAACAAGGAATCATATGTCGATATCATGGCAGACAATTTAATACTTGTGGTAAATTTAAATTCATGCCTAANTGCGAAGATGTCGAAAATTTTCCATCAGATAACGAAAACCTAATACAGATACCAACCCAACAATGGAAACAATTTATTTTTACATCAATCAATCCACAAATATCTTTTGATAAACTTATAAAAGAAATGAATGAAAGAATTGGGTGGCTACCAATAGAAGAATTTGTATTTTCAAAAACAAACTCAAAAGAATATATTGTAAATGCAAATTGGGCTCTCTATTGTGACAATTATCTAGAAGGCTTTCATATTCCATTTGTACATCAAGAATTAACACAAAACTTAAATTATGGAGAATACGAAACAGAAATATTTCAATACTCCAATCTTCAAATAGGTGTAGGTAAAGATGATGATGAATGTTTTAGTTTACCAAAAGACTCTGTTGATTATGGGAAAAAAATAGCCGCATATTATTTTTGGTTATTACCAAACCTAATGTTTAACTTTTATCCTTGGGGACTCTCTATTAATATTGTAATCCCAATTTCACCTGAAAAAACAAAAGTGAAATTCTTAAGTTATATATGGAAAGAAAATAAACTAGACATTGGTGCGGGTGCAGATTTAGATAAAGTAGAAAAAGAAGATGAGGAAATTGTTGAACTTGTTCAAAAAGGAGTAAAATCAAGATTCTATGACAGAGGACATTTCTCTCCTAGTATGGAAAAAGGTGTTCATCATTTNCATTTATTATTATCAAGATTTACGNATAATTAAGGGTAAAGACAACTCTCGTCNTCTGTATTGGCATCCGGATTATAATTGATCGCTTCTGAGTCTGTACAACCATAAATAATACATTCACACAGCTCACAATCATTTTCATCTAAAAGATAACCGTTTTCACAAAACATTCCACATAACACAAGATCTCCACACGGGTTTTCTTCTTTTTCACATGAAGAAAAACACAATAACATAAATAAAAAGGCAAATAAGAATTTCATACTAATATATATGTTTTTTTTCTACTGTTCCATTGTCATATATTTCCATACGCAAGCCTTTTGAATCTGATTGACGACCCAGTATATCAATGCTTTTTATGATTAATTTATTTTGATCTAATGATTCAGTAGATGAAGAATATATACAAGATCCATCATCTATAAATCCTAATGGCAAACTATATTCTANTAAATTATANGNNCCATTNNNTTGNGGNGGANTNTNNANATCAACNNTATATANNCAACCCATNTNNCCTTCTNNAGTNTTACAATAATAATTNTCTGCNNCTGGNTCAGAACAACCNGTNGNNACTTNACANTNNTCNAAANATGNCCATTTNATCATTTCNNNNACNCCTTGANAAAANTCTTCACANGCAGGTAGNATTTCNNCTTCTGAATTATCAAATGCTAACAGACCATTCCAATTAGAATCAAAATAATATAAACTAGCCGGCCTTAATTCATATAAAAAAGACAAAGATGAAAGTCCACCATATATCCAATCCACCATACCACCACTTATTAAGTATAATAAGTTGTTAACCGTTCCTGTTCCAAAAAGATATGGATAATCATTAGTGTTGCTAACAGCTGCTTGCATTTGGATACCTAAACAAAATATTTCATCATTATCTTCTGTTGGCTCGTCTGAGGATGACCAAGGTCCTACAATTAGAGAACTATAACTATGTACATCAATATGATTCACTAAATTAGGAATAGAACTAATATACTGACTAACTACTGAGGTCTCAGGTGCAGAAAAAGGACCCGATCCCACATATATATAACTACATGGATCCTGGCTTGTACTTTGTTCTCCATTCCAATCAAAATCCCAATTTCTATTTAAATCGGTTCCCACACAATCACTTCCTAAATTAATTTGTCTGTTTTTTCTCCACCATCTATCTTTCTCCCAAGTATACACATAACCATCTGGATTCACAATAGGGATAATATATACATCTGCTTCATTTAAAAAAATATTAAAATCATCGTCATAATAATATAGCCCAGGTAAATGTTCTATTAAATAAGTTGTAGCCATAGGGGTTATCCATTCCCTAGCATGTTGGCAACCACTTATTACAATAGCTGGCTTAGGATCAGTCCCGTTAACAGAGCTAAGTTTGATGGCCCAAATATCTCGTCCCTCATATGATTGACCAATAACTTCTTTGGTCACATAACCTGTTTTCTGATTAAATTCAGAAGCAACAATCTCGTCTATTTTATCTTCAATCTCATCTAATTCTCTATATGATGAATACCAATTTGAAGATCTTTGATATTTAATTTTTTTAATATTGTCCATCTCCTGATTAATCATTTTTGCCATATTATTTTGAATAATTGAAAATGGAATATTATTATTATTTAACCACGCAATTATTAAACTATCTACAATTAAATTAGATTCTAACATTGAACCTCTACAACTAATGGGAATAGCATTAAATTCTGAAAGAGAGTCGACAATTGCTTCATTAATGGAATGCACCTTAATTAAACTCTTATTAATATATGGGTCACTATTTTTTTGTGAATGAGCAATAAAAAAAGTAAAAGCCAATAATAAGATTAAAAAAAACCTCATTTTTATTTCCACTTTATATTACAGCCGACAGAAGGTTTTTGTATACTGCTTATTTCTGTATTAGTAAGAACGGAATCTAGGACTATTCTAATATCTGATCCCGTCACAGGCTCATTATTTCCAGGTCTTGAGTTATCTAATTGACCACGATAAATACATTCCATTTTTCCATTAAAAACACTAAAATCAGGAGTACAAGCAGCATGATATAACTTTGCGACTTCCTGACTTGAGTCAAATAAATACGGAAATGGTATTTTGTACTCGTGAATTAAATCAATCATTTTTTCCGGAGAATCATCAGGATAATTAATTATATCGTTAGCATTAATGCCAATAACTGAAATTTCTTTAGACATATAATCATTAGCTAATTTTACTAATCCATCTAGTACATGCACAACATATGGACAATGATTACACATAAACACAACTACTGTTGCATAATTTGATTGCAATTCATTTAAAGACTGATTCTTTCCTGTTAAAGGATTAAGAAGATTAAAATCCGGAGCCTTATATCCTAATGGAATTTGTTTTGTTGGAGTCAATACCATAATATAAATATATGATAAATATCTGAAAAGAATGCGGTGTAAAAAAGTCTATTTAAAGTATAAATTTCATTTTTTAAAAAAAAAAAAAAGTTTGGCACAAGATTTGTTTTATACATGTTGGAAGTCAACTTAATGTTTAACTTGAAAAAAATGAATACTATGAAGAATTTTACCCAAACAGTAGCGATAGGAATAATAGTACTAGGCTCCATAACAATCTCTAATGCACAAACTCAAGGACCCGCTTTGGCTGAAAAATTAGAAATGCCGGAAAAATTGGTTAAACAAACCTTACAAAAACGATCTCTAATTTGGATTGATGGGCAGTGGAAAGTTGAAGACAACAAATATGTCTGGGTGAGCGGACACTGGGAAAATCAAAGAATTGGCTATGTGTTTATAGACGGAAAATGGAAAAAAACAGCAAAAGGGTGGGTCTGGACAGATGGATATTGGAAAAAAATTGATTTAAATAAATGGATGACTTTATTTGCATAATAAAATTGTCTATAAAACACTCATAAGAATACAGAAAGGGGGAATGCATACATTCCCCCTTTCTGTATTAAATAAATTCTATATTTGAAAAAAATTAAAATTTGATATTAGTGGAAAACAACCATGATTTTATCGCCACTACTATGTTTGGCTTAGAAGATATTCTGCAAAAAGAACTAATCGAGTTAAACGCTAGTAATATAAAAACAGGAAATAGATGCGTGTATTTTCAAGGGGATCAAAATTTAATGTATAGAGCTAATATAAAATTAAGAACAGCGCTTAAGATTTTGAAAAAAATAAAAATCTTTAAAGCAAAAAAAGAAGCAGAATTATATAAACATATAAGCCGAATTAAATGGTATAATTTATTATCTGACACAGATACTCTTAGTGTGTCATCTACAGTAAACTCAAAATATTTTACACATAGCAACCATGTTTCATTAGTCGTAAAAGATGCTATTGTAGATCAATTTAGAAAAAAAACAAACAAACGTCCTTCTATAAATTTAAAAAACCCTAACCTAAATATTCATATACACATTTCAAACAATTATTGTACCGTGTCACTCAATAGCTCCGGGGATTCACTACATAAAAGAGGATATCGTTCTAGTAAATTTCATGCTCCCATAAATGAAGTATTAGCAGCTGGAATTATATTAATGAGTAATTGGGATATGCAAAAAACACTAATCGACCCAATGTGTGGATCTGGCACTTTTATAATTGAAGCTGGTTTATGTGCAATCAATAGAGCACCAAACATATATAGAAAAAATTTTGGATTCCAAAATTGGAAAGATTATAACCATACCATGTTCAAAAAAATAAAATCTGAAATCATAAAACAAGAAATCTCTTTTAATGGCAATATAAAAGGGTATGACATTTCAGCTAATGCAATAGCCATTACCAGACAACATATTGAGAACATGAATTTAAACAAAATTGTTCAAGTAAGTGGTACAGATTTTTTTCAAAACATAGGTGAATCCAATTCTATATTAATATTTAACCCGCCTTATGATAAGAGGATAAAAATTAAAGAAAATTATTATAAAGAAATTGGAGATACCTTAAAGCAAAAACACACTAATACATCCGCCTGGTTAATAAGTAGTGAGCTGGAGAAAATTAAAACCATTGGTCTTAAACCAAGTAGAAAAATTAAACTTTTTAATGGTCCATTAGAATGTCGACTGCTAAAATATGAACTATATAAAGGATCTAAAAAAATTAATAAATCTCAAAATGGGTAAAAAGACATGCAGCAAGATTATTAATAGAATGTAATAAAATAGGAAGCACCAAGCTTTTTGACATTAATCTGGAATAACCTAATAAAATTGCCATAGGTAATAATATAAACAACATAATTGTTTGGTCATATTGAAGATGAATAGCTGCAAATAAGAAAGAACTAATAAATACAGCGCCATGTCCTCCTAAAAAGGAGTTTTCTAATCCTTTAAATAAAAAGCCTCTAAAAAA
>NZWM01000046.1 GCA_002698365.1 Flavobacteriales bacterium
CGAGATAGTATTTTTAAAGCTGCTATACAAGTAGTAAAAAAGAAAGGTTAATTATTCCACCATGAATAGAAAAGAAGCTTTCTTAAAGTATCAAGCACAAATTACAACAACTCCTTTCTTATTAGATGTTGAAAAAGCTCAAGGAAGCTATATCTACACCACTGACAAAAGAAAATATATCGACCTAGTAGCAGGTGTTTCAAGTTGCACACTAGGCCATAGTCACCCAGCAATAATTAGTGCTGTAAAAAAACAATTAGACCTACATACACACGTTATGGTCTATGGTGAATTTATTCAAGAAAAACCCTTAGAATTAGCCAAATCGTTAGCAAAATATTTACCTAAGCAACTAAATTGCACTTATTTAGTAAACTCTGGAACAGAAGCGATAGAAGGTGCAATCAAATTAGCAAAAAGAAAAAATGGAAGAAAAAAAGTTGTTTCATGTTTTCATTCTTATCACGGTAGCACACAAGGCTCACTAAGTGCAATGGGCACTGAGTCTATGAAAGAAAAATATAGACCGCTTATTCCTCACCATGAACACATAAGATATAATAATTTTGAAGATTTAGATATTCTAAAAAACGATGTTTCATCAATTATTATAGAACCAGTACAAGGAGGTACAAATTTTATTGTAGCTAATCAAGAGTGGTTAGAGGAAATAAGAAAAAGATGTACTAAATATTCTATTGAACTCATTTATGATGAAATTCAAACGGGATTTGGTAGAACAGGAAAGATGTTTGGATTTGAGTTATTTAATGTCATACCCGATATATTATGCTTAGCTAAAGGGATGGGGGGCGGAATGCCTATTGGTGCATTTATCAGTTCAAAAAAAAATATGGACTATCTCAGTACTAATCCTCCACTGGGACACATTACAACTTTTGGCGGACATCCAACTTCTTGTGCAGCTGCACTGGCCACTTTACAAGAATTAAAAAATTCTAATATTCTTGAATTAGTTAATCCAAAAAGAGATTTATTTAAAAAACATCTAACACATCCAAAAATTAAAAAAATTCATGGAACAGGTTTAATGATAGCTATAGAATTTGAAAATGAGAAAGTCTGTCAAGAAATTGTAAAAAAAGTTTTACGTAACGGTGTTATTACATTTTACTTTTTATTTGATAGAAAAAACATGCGTATTTCACCACCGCTAACAATCAGTGAAAAAGACATAATTGAATCATGCCGAATTATCCAACAAACCTTGGCTGAATAATATATTCTTTTTTTGTAAATTCATAAAAAAAATAGAATTACTATGTTAACAAAAAAAGTAGAAAAAGCTCTCAATAAACAAGTTGAACTAGAAGCCAATGCCTCTCAATTTTATCTTGCTATGGCTTCATGGGCAGAAACAAAAGGATTAGAAGGTGTATCAAGCTTCTTTTACAGACACTCCGATGAAGAAAGAGAACACATGTTAAAACTTATTAAATATATTAATGAGAGAGGTGGTCACGCAATTGTACCATCACTACCTAAACCACCAAAGGTATTTGACTGTTTGAGTCATGTATTTCAAGACCTTCTTGATCACGAAGTAATGGTAAGTAAAGAGATTAATACAGTCGTTGACATATGTTTAAAAGATAAAGACTACACTACTCATAATTTTATGCAATGGTATGTAGCTGAACAAATTGAAGAAGAAGCTTTAGCTAGGCACATATTAGACAAACTGAAATTAATTGGTGACGATAAAGGCGGATTGTATTTATTTGATAGAGATATCATGAGTATGAACCCAGCTAAAAATTAAATTATTTTAATCATGTCTAAAAAAAGTATCCTAAACAAAAAATCATTTGATTTTCTAGAAAAATATATAAATAATCCTTCCCCAACTGGTTTCGAATCTGAAGGACAAAAAATGTGGTTAAATTATATTAGACCATATATAGACACACATATAGTAGATACTTATGGGACAGTTGTGGGTGTTATTAATCCTGAACACAAATATAAAGTAGTAATAGAAGCACATGCCGATGAAATATCTTGGTTTGTACACTATATCACAAAAGATGGCTTTATTTATCTAGTTAGAAATGGAGGATCTGACCACCAAATTGCGCCATCTAAAAGAGTTAATATACATACTGACAAAGGAACTATTGATGCTGTTTTTGGCTGGCCTGCTATACACACTAGAAGAGGAGGTAAAGAAGAAGTACCAAAACTAGAAAATATCTTCTTAGACTGCGGTGCTAGATCTGCAAAAGAAGTGAAAGAAATGGGGATAGAGGTTGGTAATGTAGTGACTTATAAAGATACATTTACGATTATGAATAAACGCTTTTTTGTTGGGCGCGCATTAGACAATAGAATGGGTGGTTTTATGATCGCAGAAGTAGCTAGATTATTAAAAGAAAATAAAAATAAATTACCTTTTGGCTTATATATTACTAATTCAGTACAAGAGGAAGTTGGACTTAGAGGTGCACAGATGATTACCGAAACAATTAGACCTAATGTAGCCATTGTAACTGATGTAACTCATGACACACANACACCAATGATTAATAAAATTAAAGAAGGGGACTGTAAAATGGAAAAAGGNCCAGTAGTAACATTTGGACCAGCCGTNCAAAACAACNTATTNAAACTGATTATAAAAACTGCAGAAAAAAACAAAATTGATATTCAAAGAGCTGCTGCATCTAGAGTAACTGGTACTGANACAGATGCTTTTGCTTTTAATACAGGAGGAGTTGCCTCTGCTTTAATATCATTACCGCTAAGATATATGCATACAACTGTTGAAACAGTTGCGCAAAAAGATGTAGAGAATGTAATTAAACTAATATATAATAGTCTTTTACATATCAAAAACAACCACGACTTTAGATATCTAAAATAATTACTAATCTAATTGTTTCATAATATCCGGTTTAAAATAATTAGGTCCTTTTAATATTTTTCCATCTTCACGATAGATTGGTTTACCATCAGCACCTAATTTTGACATATTGCTTCTTTGAATCTCCTCAAATACATCCTCAATTTTATCTTGTAAGCCATGAGCTAAAATAGTCCCACATAAAATATACATCATGTCTCCTAATGCATCTGCGATTTCAACCAAATCCCCATTTTCACAAGCTTCTAAATATTCTTCATTTTCCTCACGCATTAATCTGTATCTTAATGCAAATATCTCTTTGTCTAATTTGGCAACAGCTTTATAATTATTTTTAATACCAAAGGCATCATGAAAAGATTTTACATGTTCAATTTGTTTTTTCATTTAATGTATTTTATTTAAATTAGACACTCAATTAAAACATTTACCATGAAAAAGACATTACAATTACCAATAATTTTATTAACATTCATAATTCTTTTATCATCATGTGTCAATAAAAAAATCAATAACTCTATTGATTTAGAAGCACAAAAAGATGCAGCTAAAACTTATAGTTTAGAACCTGGCTTATACGAAGTTGACTCTGACAAAACCATTATTGAATGGCTAGGAAAAAAACCAACAGGATCTCATAATGGAGACATTAAATTAAAAAAAGGTTCTATAAAAATAGATGAGAAGGGCAACATTTCTGCTGGTAATTTTATCTTTGACATGACAACGATTAACTGTACTGACTTAGAAGGAAAGCCAAAAACCAATATTGAAGGGCATTTAAAAAGCGAAGACTTTTTCAATGTTGAGAAATTTCCAGAAGCATCTTTCGAAATCAAAGAATCTGATGACAAAAAAATGTCAGGCATTTTAACTATGAAGAACAATTCTAATCCAATAACATTCAATTATACTAGAACAGGTCCACTTGAATTCAAAGCGGAATTTATAGTTGACAGAACATTGTATGATATAAAATATGGATCCAAAAGCTTTTTCTCAGATCTTGGGGATAAATTTATTAATGATGATATTGAAATTAAACTGAACCCAATAACCTTTAAATAACATGGAAAACATTACAACAGGCCACTGGATTTTTGCATTAATAGGCTTGTCATTTTATTTATTATTTATTTTATGGAGTTATTGGAAAGAAAAAACATTTAATTATCAAATGATTCCTATGATTATTTACATGGGCATTATTTTTCTTTTATTAGTATTAATATCATAATTCATCAGACTTCACCTTTCTCAAAAACGCACTTAATTCATCTTTTGAGTAGTCAGAAAGATGTTTATTTTTATTGGAAATAATTTCCTCTACTTTAGTAAATCGATTAATAAATTTTTGATTTGTTTTTTCTAAAGCATTCATAGAATTAATACCATTCATTTGAGCATAACCTATTAACGCAAACAAAATATCTCCCAACTCTTGCTCAGCTTTTTCGAGATTATCATTATGTATTTCATCTTTGAATTCTTGAATCTCTTCAATAATTTTATCAAATGCAACATGATCATCAGGGAAATCAAAACCTACTCCTTTTACTTTTTCTTGAATTCTATAACTCTTCAACATAGAAGGCAGTGAACGTGGCACACCAGACAGTATGGATTTCTTTTGCTTTTCTTTTAACTTCAATAACTCCCAATTTCTTTTAACATCTGATTCATCTTTAACATTAACATTTGAATAAATGTGTGGATGTCTATCAATCAGTTTTTTAATTTGTGCATTTAAAACATCGGTCAGATTAAATTGTTTTTTTTCACTAGCAATAATAGAATAAAAAATTACGTGTAGTATCACATCTCCTAACTCTTCTTTGACTCCTTCACTATCATTCTCTACAATGGCATCTGAAAGCTCATAACATTCTTCAAGAGTTAAATACCTTAGACTTTCATTTGTTTGTTTTTTATCCCAAGGACATTTCTCTCTTAATTCCAACATAATAGAAACTAATTTTTCAAATGCAATTTTAACATCACTCATAATATTATTTTTTTAAAACAGTTGGATATTCCTCTTTAAATTTTCCCTTAATAATAGAGTTAAGCTTTCGATTAACAATATTCTTTTTCAAAGGAGACAAATAATCAATAAATAAAGTTTTATTTAAATGATCATACTCATGTTGAACAACCCTAGCAAACAAACCCGAAATCTCGACCTCTCGTTCGATGAAATTTTGATCTAAATATTTCAACTTAACAACACTCTTCCTCTCAATATCTTCTCTTACCCCAGGGATGCTTAAGCATCCTTCATTATGACAAATTTCTTGACCAGACTCCTCTATAATTTCAGGATTAATAAACACTTCTTTCATGTCTAAAAAAGATGGATCCTCGTCACCATAAGGAGATAAATCAATAATAAACAAATTAATAGCAAGACCTATTTGAGGTGCAGAAAGACCTATACCATTTGCATTGTACATCGTTTCAAACATGTTTTCTATTAAAGATTCTAACCCATCATACGAAGCATCAATATTTTTACACTCAGATCTCAAAATAGGATGACCATATATATATATAGGTATTATCATTTTTTTTCTATTATGTCTAAATAAGATTGTAGTATAATCGTAGCACTAATTTTATCAACTAATGACTTATCTCTTCTTCTACTTTTTTTAGTCTTTAAAAAAACCATAGTATTAATTGCCATTTTAGAAGTAAATCTCTCATCCACTAGATAAATCGGCTTATCAAACAAGGCAGTTAATTTATTAGTAAATAATTGGATTTTTTTAGATATTAATGCAGGTTTATTATCAAGTGTTTTTGGTTCACCAACAACAATAGACTCGACATTTTCTTGAACAAAATAATTCTTCAAATAATCAAAAATTTCTTTAGAAGGAATAGTATCTAGAGGAGAAGCAATCAATTTCACTTCATCGGTATGCGCTAGCCCTATTCTTTTTTCCCCATAATCTATACCTAATATTCTTCCCATAATTATAACAATCGATTATATAATGCAAAATTAATAGAAATTCAACATCTGTGTAAAGATATCATAAGTGTTTTTTTATATATATTTGATTCATTATGTCAGAAAACACTATAAATAAATTATTTGAAAAATTAACTCTTTCTAAACAAGATAAAAAAAAAATAGAGGATATTATTTTATCCCTAGATTCTGGATTAATAAGAGTAGCAGAAAAAAAAGAAAAAAAATGGGTAACATATGAATGGATAAAAAAGGCTATTTTATTATATTTTAAAATTCGAAAAATGGAAACAATAACATTAGACCCATTCGAATTTCATGATAAAATACCATTAAAAAAGGGATTTAAAAAAAAACAAATCAGAGTAGTCCCTCACGCACTAATTAGACATGGTTCCTTTGTTAATAAAAATGTGATTGTCATGCCATCATATGTTAATATTGGGGCACATATTGAATCAGGAACAATGATTGACACTTGGGCAACAGTTGGATCATGTGCACAAATTGGAAAAAATGTCCATGTTAGTGGAGGAGTAGGTATTGGTGGTGTTCTTGAACCACTACAAGCAAATCCCGTAATTATTGAAGACAATTGTTTTATTGGATCTCGATGCATCATAGTTGAAGGTGTGATAGTAAAAAAAGAAGCAGTTTTAGGTGCTGGAGTTACATTAACTCAATCAACAAAAATTATCGATGTAACTGGGAAGAAAAAAATATATTACACTGGAGAAATTCCTGAAAGATCGGTGGTCATTCCAGGTTCATATGAAAAAGAATTTGCTGCTGGGAAGTTTTTTGTGCCTTGTGCATTAATTATTGGAAAAAGAAAAAAAAGCACAGATAAAAAAACGACTCTGAATCAAGTATTAAGAGAATTTAAACTTTCAACATAACACAAAATCTACAATTTTGAAAATAGGATTTGATGCAAAAAGAGCGTTTCATAACTTAACTGGACTAGGGAATTATAGTCGATCAGTAATCAACTCTATATCTGACACTCAACCAAAATCTAAACTATATCTATTTACCACTTCTATTAAAAAAAACATATTTAATCCTACTAACCAAAATATACAGATAATTGAACCTAGAAAATTTATTAACAAAAATTATTGGAGGCTAAAATCGGTAAATAGAGAATTAGAAAATTTAAATATTAATATTTTTCATGGGCTTAGCAACGAAATTCCTTTTGGAATAAATAAAAAAAGTGTTGTCACAATTCATGATTTATTATTTTTAAAATATCCGAAATACTATAATTGTTTTGACAGAAAAATCTATGCTTTTAAAAGTAAATATGCATGTGAAAAATCCAGCCAAATAATTGCCACAAGCAACCAAACAAAACAAGACATTGTTAATTATTTCAATATAGACGAAAAAAAAATTAAAGTCATATATCAATCATGTCATAATGATTTCATAAAATGTGAAGAAAATGAAAAATTGATCAGTGAATTAAAAGAGGAATTATGTGCCCCTTATATTTTATACGTAGGAAGCATTGAAGAGAGAAAAAATTTACTCTTCCTATTACAGGCTCTCTCACACATGAAAGATGTTAAATTAATTTGTGTTGGAAAAAAGACTAAATACTACAGGAAAGTACAGGAATTCATTTTCAAAAACAATCTAATTAATAGAGTTTCTTTTCTAAACATAAAAGATAATAGAAAGTTATCATTAATATATCAAAAAAGCCGTGGCCTTATATTCCCATCTATAGATGAAGGATTCGGGATTCCTATTATAGAAGCAATGTACAGTAAAGTGCCTGTAATAACATCAAATAAATCTATTTTCAAAGAAATTGCTGGTGCCAATTCATATTTTTTTGAGCAAAACAAACTAGATTCACTTATAGAAGAAATTAATAAAATTTGGTATGATTCTAAAGACCGAGATGATAGGATTAAGTTAAATTTAAACTATGTACAAAGGTTTAATGAAAAAAAACAAGCCACAGAAATTATTGAACTGTATAAAAAGTTAATATAAATGCAAGAAAAAGAAGTGTTAACTATAATTAAGGATACCCGACAAGTATTAGATTCTGGAGGAACTATACTATATCCTACAGACACTATATGGGGGCTTGGATGTAACGCAATCGATACAAAAGCCATACAAAAAATATATACCATAAAAGACAGAGACTACAACAAACCTTTTATTTTATTATTTAACAACATCCACACATTATCAAATTATGTGAAAGAAATACCTACCATTGCACACAATATAATAAAAGAAAACAATAGACCAACTACAATAATTTATCAAAACCCAATTAATGTACCGGATATTTTAATTCATAAAAACAGTATTGCTGCACGGATTATTAAAAAAGGGAATTTAAAATTATTATTACAATATTGCCAAAAACCAATCACATCTACTTCTGCAAATATTAGTGGACAAACGATGATTAATTCGATTGATGAAATAGATCAGAGTATAAAAAGACAAGTAGATTATATTATTCCAGAAAAATTCAACAAATTTGATGAAAAAAATATTGCATCACAAATAATTAAAATCCATAATAATTCTACGATAGAAATTTTGAGAAAATAAAATGAGTAAAAAAATAGATATCATAAAACATGAATTGTTTGCAATTATTGGAAATTGTGGCGACGAGCTCAATATGAGCACCTTTGTAATTGGTGGTTGGGTTCGCGACTCTATTTTAAAACATAAAAAAAATGAAATAGAATTTGATATAGTATCAGATGGAGATGGCATACTATTAGCAAAAAAAGTAGCAAAAAGGTTAAAGTTGAACAAAATTAGTATTTTCAAAACATTTGGAACTGCATCACTAAATTACAAAGACATTAAACTTGAATTTAACGGAGCAAGAAAAGAATCTTATCACCACTCTAGTAGAAATCCAAAAGTAGAAAAAGGAAGTATTAAAGATGATCAAAAACGACGGGACTTTACTATTAATGCTATGGCAATCAGCTTAAACAAAAAGAATTACGGTGAATTCTTTGACCCATTTAATGGACTTAAGGATTTAAAGCAAAAATTGATTAGAACGCCTCTTGAACCAACAAAAACGTATAGTGATGACCCGTTGAGAATGATGAGAGCTATTAGATTTGCTACAACCTTGGAATTTAAAATAGAATCATCATCGTTCAATGCGATAAAAGAGAACAAAAACCGACTTTCAATCATAAAACAAGAAAGAATAACAGAAGAATTAAATAAAATCATCTTATCAAATAAACCATCAACTGGATTCGACTTATTATCAAAAACTGGTTTGTTAAAAATATTTTTTCCAGAATTAGATTTATTACATGGAACTGAAACAATAAATGGTATGACACATAAAGACAATTTTTACCACACACTGAAAGTGCTCGATAATGTAAGTCAAAAAAGTTCTTCACTATGGCTCAGATGGTCTGCCTTATTACATGATATAGCTAAGCCTAACACCAAAAGATTTAACAAAAAAACTGGATGGACATTTCATGGACACGAACATCTTGGATCAAAGATGGTATATCATATTTTTAAAAGATTAAAACTACCACTAAATGAGCATATGAAGTATGTTCAGAAATTAGTATTATTGCACCTAAGACCAATAGCTCTTTCAAAAGAAAATGTTACCGACTCTGGCATTAGAAGACTACTATTTGACGCAAAAAATGACATTGATGACCTTATGCTATTATGTAATGCTGACATAACATCAAAAAATGACTACAAAGTAAAAAAATATAAAAAAAACTTGGAAATTGTATCTAAAAAACTAGTTGATTTAGAAAAACGAGATAACATAAGAAATTGGCAACCTCCTATTAATGGAAGTGTAATTATGAAACAACTGAAGCTCCAAGGCGGAAAATCTAATCCAGATGATGGAAAAAAAATTGCTGTAATAAAAGAAAAAATAAAAGATGCTATTTTAGATGGAAAAATAAAAAATGAGTTTAAAGAAGCTGAAGAATTAATGTATCAGATTGCAAAAGAATTAGGAATAAATTACTAATGAAAAAAAAAATCATTGTCATAGGTGGCCCAACCTGCATAGGAAAAACTGATTTATGTATCAAATTAGCAAAAAATTTTAAATCCGAAATCATATCAGCTGATGCTAGACAATTCTATAAAGAAATGAATATAGGTGTTGCAAAACCTAAGCAAAATCAATTAGATCAAATAAAACATCACTTTATAGGACATCTTTCAATAAACAAAAAATACTCCATAGGGGAATATGAAAAAGACACATTAAATTTAGTTGAAAAATTATTTAAAAAACATAATTTATTATTTCTGTGCGGAGGGTCAGGATTATATATTGACTCAGTATGTGAAGGATTACATCAATTTCCAAAAGTATCTGAATCAATTAAAAAAAAAATACAAATCACACTAGAAAAAAAAGGCATTACTTATTTAAGTAATAAATTAAAATTAATTGACCCAGAAACATATAAAACAATAGATAGAAAAAACCCAAGAAGAGTTACTCGAGCACTTGAAGTATATGAAGTAAATAAAACACCTTATTCAGATTACAAAAAAAAACCGAAAGAAAAACGCAACTTTCACACTATATTTATATCACTAACAGAAAACAGGGAATCTCTTTATAAAAAAATTAATCATAGAGTAGATGAAATGATAAAAATGGGATTAGTGGAAGAAGTTAAAAGATTATATGATTATCAAAATCATCAAGCATTAAATACCATAGGCTATACCGAAATATTTAAGTATCTAAACAAAAAGCACACTCTATCTGAAGCCATACAAGAAATTAAAAAAAATACAAGAAGATATGCAAAACGACAAATCAACTGGTTCAACAATCCAAAATACCATCAATTTAAAACAGGAGAAATTGAGAACATAATACAATTAATTAAAAACTACGTTTTATAATACTTTATCAAAGAATCTATTGGTTTCTCAATAATAATATATTTTACATCATATTTTAACATTATCTGATCTATAATATCACTAAAATTAAAAGCAATACTACCAATCAAACCAACTGTACAATTATTATAATCGCATTTCATATGCATATACTTAAACACATACGTGGTTAAAAAATTTAAAATAGAATCAGAAATAATTTTTCTAATCTGATTATTGGATTCATGTTTTTTTAAAAAAAAAGAAAAATTAGCAACATCAAATTTTTTCTTATTTGAAGAATAAATAGAAGAAATCAATTGATCTTTATTCATTTTAGTTTCTTTTTCAAACGCTATATTTAAATCACTAGAAAGTTCATTGTTAAAATACTTAATTAACAATTGCTTGCCCAAATCATACCCACTACCTTCATCACCGAAAAGATAACCCAAAGAAGGATTCATTTGGTGATTTTTAGTTCCATCAAAATATGCACAATTTGAACCTGTTCCTAAAATACAAGCTATACCTTTATTAAATTGAAAAAGAGCACGACTAGCACATAGCATGTCACTAAAAACACTGACTTTTAAATCATTAAAATATTTATGAAATATCTTAATTATTTTCATTTCAACAGATTTAGTTAATCCTGCTGTATAAAAATCTATAGATACATTCTCAGATGTTAAAAGATCTTCAGACAACAACTGTCTAAGCTGACAAACAATTTGTTCCTCGGAATTAAACACATTAATACCAGGTCCTGAAAATTTTTTATTTTGTTCAATTATAGCCCAATCTGACTTTGTACCACCATTATCAACAATTATTTTCATTAATCATATGTTTTTTGAAGTTTCCAGGTTTCACCCTCTTTTGCAATATCAACATTTTCAAATTCACTTTTTGCATCTTGTTTTAAGATATCTAAATTCTTATAACGAGAAGAAAAATGACCTAAAATTAATTTTTTCACATTTGCTTTTGATGCAACAATGCCAGCTTGTTTTGCAGTACTATGAAATGTAGACTTAGCTTTTTCAGACAGATTAGAATGAAATGTAGCATCATGGTACAGCACGTCTACATCAAAAATAAAATCAATTAAATTATCAAAAGGCATAGTGTCAGAACAATAAGCATATGATCTAGGTTTATAGGGTTTTGAGGTCAGTGATTCATTTCGCAAAAGTTGACCACACTCAGTAGTATAATTTTTGCCGGATTTAATCGCATGGATAGCTGAATAAGGGATTTTATGTTTTTCTATCATATCTTTTAAAACGTGTCGTGGTCTTTGTTTCTCTAATAATTTAAATCCCCAACAAGGAATTCGATGCCTTAAGCCAAAACTAAATAATTCAAATACATCATCTTCGAAAATTTTTTTCATTTTCGAAGTATTAAATTCAATAAAATTTATTGGAAATGACAACACAGAATACGATAGCTTTAAATGTAAATTTAAAATAGATTCTAAACCTTTCGGTGCAAAAATTAAAAGTTCTTTTTTTCTATTTAAAAGACTCATGGTAGACAATAAACCCATTAATCCTAAATAATGATCTCCATGTAAATGAGAAATACATATATAATTAATTTTTTGCATTTTAACACCAAATCTTCTTAGTTGAATTTGAGTTCCCTCACCACAATCAAATAAAAAAAACCGCCCAAGAAGATGAACTAATTGGGCGGACACATTTCTAGTAGAAGTAGGTGTTGCAGAAGACGCACCTAAAATAGTAACTTCAAAAGACATTTATTTTACAATAATACGCTCAGTAATTAATTCTGTAGTATTAGATAAAGTAAATGTGTATATGCCTGAAAGAAGTTTACTAGTATCAAATATGATTTCATTATAACCAACTGTAGAATGATAATAATTTGAAAAAACTAAATTGCCAAGTATATCATAAACTCGAAAATCCACTTCAGACGTAATATCATTACCATATTGTATAATACAATTATCAGATGCCGGATTTGGAAAACTAGAAAAAATTCCAAATTGTCTAGCATCTAAAATTTCATTATTAGATGAAGTATTACTTTCTTCAATGACAAGAACATAATAATTTAACAAATCATCAACTGTCAACTGTATCGGAACTGGAATACCAAATAAGTCATAACTAGCATCAACATCTAAAAGGACATTTAATGGATATGCTTGTGTACCCGTACCCGCTAAACCGTCAGCTACTAAGCCTTCAGAAAAAAATCTAATACAACCATAATCGCCACCTACCCAACTACACAGAGAAGGATCTGCTGGACCACCTACACATTCCCAAGTAAATCCCATTGGGATACCTTCAACAGAATTAACAGTTATAGAATTAATTTGAACATTTTCAAATAATTGTGGCCCACTACCTAAATCATAAACGAAAGATGTGTCATTTGGTATTCTAATACCAACAACTGTTTCATACATTTCTCCAATGATAGCATTGGGAAAAGCTGTTAAAGTATCATACCCCGCCATAAGTGGATCTAATGATACTGTTCCATCAATAATTTGCATAGTATATGCACCATCTGGATCAGCAATCATAGGTCCTTGATTTTCATTAATTTCACACTGTGAAACTACAACTAAAGAGAGCATAAAAATTAGTGAAAAAGATATTTTTTTTAGCATAATAAAAGTTTTTAAATTAAATATTTCGTGTTAATTGTTCCATATGAAAAAAATCTAACGCCTCCTCTAATGTTTTTATCGAAACCATGTCGTTAATCATTTTTTTGCTAATGTTAGAAACTAAGATAAATGAATTATTTGTTTTTTGCCAAATAAAATGAAACGGAAGTAATTTACTTACAATTAAATTATCGGGAATATTGGCATTTAATAAATCAATAATTAAGCTATTATTACGGTCACATCTCTCTAAAAAATCTAGTAAATCCTCAATTTTTGTTTTTTTTTCTAGTTTTATTAAAACATAACTATGATGTTCTGTTACTTTCATGATTATCTTTTTATTTTGGCTGCAAGTAAATATAAGATTGCCATTCTAATAGCAACACCATTTTCAACCTGATTTAAAACAATGGAGTTATGTGAATCCACAACATCACTAGTGACCTCAACACCTCTGTTAATAGGTCCAGGATGTAATAATAAAATATCCTGCGAAAGGCTACTTAATAGTTCTTGATTAACACCAAATAACATGGCATATTCTCTATTAGAAGGAAAAAAATTATTTTTTTGACGTTCAAGTTGAATACGTAAAATATTAGCTACATCACACCACTCTAAAGATTCTTTCAAATTATGACTCACCTCAACATCAAGTTTGTTTAAGTATTTTGGAATTAAAGTAGATGGGCCACACACCCTAACTTTAGCTCCTAATTTTTGCAGACAAAAAATATTTGACAAAGCTACTCTAGAATGTTTAACATCTCCTATTATTAAGACTTTTTTATTCTTTATTGAACCCAGCTTCTCCCTGATTGAAAAAGCATCTAATAATGCTTGTGTTGGATGCTCATGTGATCCATCACCAGCATTTACAATCACCGATTTCACATGATTCGACAAAAACTCTGCAGCACCAGGATTAGAATGCCGTAATACTATGACATCGACCTTCATTGCTAAAATATTATTTGCAGTATCTATTAAACTCTCTCCTTTTGATAATGAGGATGTGCCAGCAGAAAAATTCACAACATCTGCTCCTAGTCGTTTTTGAGCTAATTCGAATGAAATTCTGGTCCTTGTGGAAGATTCAAAAAACAAATTAGCAACCGTAAGATCTCGTAATGTTGGAACCTTTTTAATGGGACGATTTAAAACTTCTTTAAAGCTATTGGCCAAATGAAAAATTAAATTAATGTCATCTTTATTTAAATACTTAATACCTAATAAATGATTAACACTTAAATGTTTCATGACTTTTCATTTAATAAAATTACGCTACTGTTATTTCCATCTAAGTTAACAACAACATGCTCATTCTCAATAACATCTATCGATTTACCTATGTATTTCGGTTGAATAGGCAACTCTCTACTAAAACGCCTGTCTATTAAAACCAATAATTCCACTGAATTAGGACGACCAAAAGAAACTAATGCATCTAGAGAAGATCTCACTGATCTACCAGTAAATAACACATCATCTATTAAAATAACATTTAATCCCTCAAGAGAAAATTCAATATTAGTTTTATTAGGGATAATAACATCCTCTCTCCTCCTAAAGTCATCTCTAAAAAAAGTTGAATCTAATAATCCGTATTTAACACTGTAACCAGTTTCATATTCTAACATGGTGTGTATTTGTTGGGAAAGCTGCACCCCTCTTGGCTGCATGCCAATAATAGCACATTTATCTATTAGTTCTATATGATTTTCTATTATCTCTGAAGACAATCTGGTTATTGTCAATTTTAATTGATCTACATTTAAAATTATTTTACGATCAGACATATTATATTGAAATTTCTTATCATGTCTCAAAAATTCTTACTCAAATAATATATTATGATTCTTCTTCTCCATCTATCTTATTTTTCAAATCTGACAAAACATCTAAATCTCCCAAGGTAGATTTACTAATATTAGCTTGAACGCTTTTCATTACTTTATTTTTTGTTTTCTCTTCTTTCTTTTTCATCTTCTTGTCTTCTTCCTCAAAATCAATCATATTATCTTTCAAACAAACAATAATTCTCCTATTTTCTTTAGAAAACTCCAGAACTTTAAACTCTGCCACCTCTCCTTCTTCAAGTCTACTTTTATCTACTTTAATACAATATCTTTTTGGTATATACCCTTCTAAGCCCTCTTTCTTAAATAAAACAGTACCCCCCTTGTCAAAAAGACTCACCACTTCTCCTTCATGTATAGATTCCTCTGAAAAAATAGTCTCATATATATCCCACGGATTTTCTTTCAATTGTTTATGACCTAAACTCAAACGTCGATTATCTCCGTCTAACTCTAAAACCACTACCTCTAATTTTTCACCAACTTTAGTGAAATCAGCAGGATGTTTAACTTTTTGTGTCCAAGATAAATCTGAGATATGAATTAAACCATCAACACCTTCTTCTAATTCAATAAAAACACCGAAATTTGTGAAATTCTTTACAGTACCTGAATGTGTAGAATCAATAGGGTACTTTTTAGCTATTTCAACCCATGGATCTGGATAAAGCTGTTTAATGCCTAATGACATTTTTCTCTCTTCTCTATCTAAAGTTAATACCTGAGCTTCAACTTCTTGTCCTAATTTTAAAAAGTCTTGTGCTGATCTTAAATGTGTAGACCATGACATTTCTGAAACATGTATTAAAGCCTCAACACCTGGCATAATCTCTACAAAAGCCCCATAATCAGCTAAAACTACAACATTAGCTTTAACTTTATCGCCAATTTTTAAATTCTTATCCAAAGATTCCCATGGATGTTCGGTTAATTGTTTTAAACCTAATTGTATTCTACTTTTATTCTCGTCAAAATCTAAAGTAACCACTTTTATAGGCTGATCTAATTCTACAACCTCATTAGGATGTTGAATTCGACTCCATGATAAATCTGTAATATGAATCAATCCATCTACACCACCAAGATCCACAAATACTCCATAAGAAGTGATGTTTTTCACTACTCCTTCTAAAATTTGACCTTTATCTAATTTTGAAATAATTTCTTTTTTCTGTTGTTCAATATCTTCTTCAATTAACGCTTTATGAGAAACAACAATATTTTTAAATTCATGATTTATCTTAACGACTTTAAAATCCATGTTTTTTCCAACATAAAGATCATAATCTCTAATTGGCTTAACATCAATTTGAGAGCCAGGCAAAAAAGACTCTAAACCAAATACTTCTACAATCATACCTCCCTTTGTTCTACATTTCACATAACCTGCAACAACAGTTTGGTTTTCATGCGCATCCAAGACTCTATCCCAAGCCTGTAAAGCACGAGCCTTTTTATGAGAAAGAACCAATTGACCAGTTTTATTTTCTTTTTTATCAATAAGAACTTCTACAGTATCTCCAACTTTAAAGTCCGGATTATATCTAAATTCATTAACAGATATTACACCTTCAGATTTTGCACCTATATCAATAATGAAATCTCGATGAGTTTGCGCAACAATTGTTCCCTGAATAACTTTAGTATCATCTAAAACACTTAATGTTTCATTATACATCTCTTCCAACTTCTTATATTCCGATTCTGTATAATGCTGCGTCCCATCTTCATACTCTTGCCAATCAAAGTCTTCTAATGAAATAGTTTTCTCATCCTTAATTTCTGATAAATCTTGTGCTTCATGCATAATCTCTTCTTTTTCTGAAGCTTCCTCTGCCGCTGGAGTTTCCTCTGCCGCTGGAGTTTCCTCTGCCGCTGGAGTTTCCTCTGCCACTGGAGCTTCCTCTGCCGCTGGAGTTTCCTCTG
>NZWM01000047.1 GCA_002698365.1 Flavobacteriales bacterium
AACTATTGGCGCTTTTTCATGCTCATCATCTTGAGAAGCATTATTAGTATATAACTTATATGCTGGCACCTCGTCATCTGAAATATATTGATCTAAATCAAAATCATTTTCTAACTCCCTAGATTCAGAAGATTCAGAAATTTCACTTTCTGATTCAATCTCATCAAAAGATTCTGATGACAAATTATCATCATCAAGTGCTGGATTTGTCTCTATCTCATCTTTTACTTTTTGTTCTAATTCAAGTGTAGATAATTCAATCAATTTCATTAATTGAATTTGTTGTGGAGATAATTTCTGTTGTAAAGATTGTTGTAAAGATTGTTTTACCATGAAAAAAACGCTTAAAATTCTATATGTGATGGATACCTTGGGAAGGGAATCACATCTCTAATATTTGTCATCCCAGTAACAAACTGAACTAATCGCTCAAATCCTAAACCAAATCCACTGTGAGGCACCGAGCCAAAACGCCTGGTTTCTAAATACCACCACAATTCTGTTTTAGAAATTTCCATTTCCAACATTCTTTTTTCTAAAAATTCTAATCGTTCTTCACGTTGAGATCCGCCAACAATCTCTCCAATACCAGGAAATAAAATATCCATCGCACGCACAGTTTTATTATCATCATTTAATCGCATGTAAAATGCTTTAATATCTTTTGGATAATCTGTAATAACCACCGGATTATCAAATTCCTTTTCTACTAAAAATCTTTCATGCTCAGATTGAAAATCCATGCCCCAATCATTAATAGGAAATTGAAATTTATTTTTTCTATTCTTTTTTGAATTCTTCAACAAATCAAAAGCATCGGTATACGAAAGAATTGTGAAATCTGAATCAATAATACTTCTTAAAGAATCTAATAAATTAGATTTTGACCTATCTTCTTTTTTTAATGCAGCTTCTTCTTTTTCTTTTCTCTGAGATAAGAACGCTAAATCATCTAAATAATTATCTAAAACAAATTGACATGAGTATTTTAATAATCGAATAGCAAGATCAATATTATTATTTAAATCAGAAAATGCAACTTCTGGTTCTATCATCCAAAATTCAGCAAGATGTCGAGAGGTATTTGAGTTTTCAGCCCTAAAGGTCGGTCCAAAAGTATATACTTTAGATAAACCTAATGCTGCCAGCTCTGCTTCTAACTGACCCGAAACTGTTAAATTGGATGATTCTCCAAAAAAATCTTTTTGATAATCGACCTCTCCATTCGGATCAATTGGTAAATTTTTCATGTCTAAATTAGTGACCTGGAACATTTCACCCGCTCCTTCCGCATCAGCACTGGTAATAATTGGAGTATTGATGTAATAAAAATTTCTTTCATGAAAGAACTTATGAATTGCAAAACTCAACGCATGTCTAATTCTAAAAACGGAACTAAATGTTTTTGTTCTAAAACGCAAATGAGCATTTTTTCTTAAAAAATCTAATGAGTGTTTTTTGGGTTGAATAGGATATTCTTCAGGGTCTGCAGCACCAATAATCTCTATTTCGCTAGCCATTAATTCCACTTTCTGCCCCCCCCCTACGGATTTAGCTAATTTGCCATCGACTCTAATACTAGCTCCACTATTTACTTGTTTTAATCTATCCTCTAATCTAGGATTTAATTCAACAATAACTTGTAAATCATGAAAACAAGTACCATCATTCATGATAATGAAGGTAATACTTTTACTACCTCTTTTTGTTCGAACCCAGCCGAAGACAGAGTAATCTTGGTTAAGATTACCATGTTCTAAAATCTCTTTTATCGTTATTCTATTCATAATAATGTAAAGTTAATTTTTTAGAAGCAAAGAATGTATATATAAATTTAATTATATTGGTTTTTATTTTTTATTTAATAACATGACAAACAGAAAAAATAAAATATTAAATACCATTAATTCACCTGATGATTTAAAATTAATAGACAGAAATCTATTACCTCAACTATGTGATGAATTAAGAAATTTTATTATTGATGTTGTATCAAAAAATGGAGGACATTTTGGTGCCAGTTTAGGTGTTGTTGAACTAACCGTTGCTTTACATTATGTTTTTTCTGCACCAGATGATTTAATTGTTTGGGATGTTGGGCACCAAGCCTATGGACATAAAATATTAACAGGCCGAAGAGATAATTTTCATACTAACAGAAAAAAAAATGGCATTAGCGGATTCCCAAACCGTGATGAAAGTATTTATGATGTGTTTGGAGTAGGTCACTCCTCAACATCTATCGGAGCCTGTTTAGGAATGTCTATTGGGTCAAAAATTAACAAAAACTTCACTAAACAACATATTGCTATTATTGGTGATGGAGCACTTACAGGTGGGCAAGCATTTGAAGCACTAAATCACGCTGGAATTGAAAATTCTAATTTANTGGTTATTCTAAATGATAATTGTATGTCTATTGATCCAAATGTAGGGGCCTTAAAAGAATACTTATTAAAAATAAGTACTTCGAAAACATATAATAAGATGCGAAATGAAATTTGGGATTTATTAAGTAGTCTCAGCAAAATAGGAGATAGTGCAAAATCGATTGTACAAAAAGTAGAGCAAGCGTTAAAGGTTGCATTATTAAAAAATAGTAATTACTTTGAATCTTTAAATTTCCGATATTTTGGACCTATAGATGGGCACAATGTTTCTTTATTAGAAGAAACTCTACGAGATTTAAAAGACATTCCCGGACCAAAAATTTTACATTGCTTAACAACAAAGGGGAAGGGTTATGATTTAGCTGAAAAAAACCAAACTAAATGGCATGCTCCAGGACTATTTGACAAAGAATCTGGTAAAATAAATATTATCCAAACTAAAGAATCACCTTTTACTAAATATCAAGATGTATTTGGTAAATCTATTGTAGAATTAGCTGAAAAAAATGAAAAAATTATTGGGATTACCCCAGCAATGCCATCAGGGTCATCATTAAAATATATGATGAAAGAAATACCAAATAGAGCTTTTGATGTCGGAATCGCAGAACAACATGCTGTGACTTTTTCTGCTGGATTAGCCACACAAGGATTTGTTCCTTTTTGTAATATTTATTCTACTTTTTTACAACGAGGATATGATCAGTTAATTCATGATGTTGCATTACAAAAACTACATGTTGTTTTTTGTTTAGACCGAGCTGGACTCGTGGGAGAAGACGGGGCAACACACCAAGGAGTTTTTGATTTGGCATATTTAAGATGTATTCCAAACCTTATTATTGCAGCACCATTAAATGAAATAGAATTAAGAAACCTAATGTATACAGCTCAACTGCCGAATGGCCAACCTTTTGCTATAAGATACCCCAGAGGGAAAGGGGTCTTGACAAATTGGCAAGTACCATTTCAAAAAATCCATATTGGTCAAGGAAACACAATCTGTGAAGGCAATGAAATTGCAATTATTTCTATTGGACACATTGGCAATATGATTATTGAAATCACTACAGAATTTCAATCTAATAATATAGAAATTGGTCATTACGATATTCGATTCCTAAAGCCATTAGATGAAAAATTATTACATCATGTCTTTAAAAGATATAAAACAATCTTAACTATTGAGGATGGTTGTCTATCTGGTGGAATGGGTGCGGCAATATTAGAATTCAAAAATGAATATAATTATAACCAACAAATCATACGATTTGGTGTCCCAGATAAATTTATTGAACATGGATCACAAAAAGAACAAAGAGAAGAATGTGGATATGATAAGCAAAGTGTTATAAATAAATTAAAAGAATTATTATAATTTATTTTCTTCCATAAATTTTGTTGTGTAATTACCCTCAATAAAATCTTTATGATTCATTAATTTTTTATGAAAAGGAATGGTTGTTTTTACACCTTCAAGGATAAATTCACTCAGTGCTCGCTTCATTTTTGAAATAGCTTCTTCTCTAGTTTGAGCTACAGTAATTAACTTCGCAATCATAGAATCATAATAGGGTGGAATAACATAACCAGTATATACATGAGTGTCTATTCGAATACCATGACCACCTGGTTTATATACGTTAGTTATTAAACCTGGACATGGCATAAAATTATTTTCAGAATCTTCCGCATTAATTCTACATTCAATAGCATGTAAGACAGGTGTGTAATTTTTGCCTGATATTTTAATACCAGCGGCAACCTTTATTTGTTCACAGATTAAGTCATAATTAATAACCTCTTCAGTGACTGGATGCTCAACTTGTATTCTTGTGTTCATTTCCATGAAGTAAAAGTTGCGATTTTTATCTACTAAAAACTCTACTGTTCCAACGCCTTCATATTGAATACTTTTAACTGCTTTAATAGCAGCATCCCCCATCTTTTTTCTCAATCCATCAGTCATAAATGGAGAAGGAGATTCTTCTACTAATTTCTGGTGTCTTCTTTGAATAGAGCAATCTCTTTCAGATAAATGACATGCATTGCCATATTGATCACCAACAACTTGTATTTCAATATGACGTGGTTCTTCTATTAATTTTTCTATATACATGTCATCATTCCCAAAACCAGCAAGTGCTTCTTTTTTAGCACTATCCCAAGATTTTTTTAAATCATTCTTATTCCAAACTGCACGCATGCCTTTACCACCACCTCCTGCTGATGCTTTTAACATTACAGGGTAACCCATTTCATTAGAAAGTGTTTCAGCTTCTGAAAAATCTTCTATTACCCCCTCGGATCCTGGGATTACCGGTACACCTGCTTTTTTCATAGTTTCTTTAGCAACTGCTTTATCACCCATCTTATTAATCATGTTCTCAGATGCTCCAATAAATTTAATTTCATGTTCTTCGCAAATTTTTGAAAACTGAGCATTTTCTGCAAGAAAACCATATCCAGGATGTATGGCATCCGCATTAGTAATTTCAGCAGCAGATATAATCTTAGGAATACTTAAATATGATTCCGAACTTTGCGGAGGACCTATGCAAACTGCTTCATCAGCAAACTTAACATGTAAACTATCTGCATCGGCCGTAGAATATACAGCAACTGTTTTAATATTCATTTCTTTACACGTATTAATTATACGTAATGCTATTTCACCTCTATTTGCAATTAATATTTTATTAAACATCTGATTATATCTTAATTAGGATCGACTAAAAATAATGGCTGATCATATTCAACTGGAGACATATCATCTACCAACACTTTCACAATAGTTCCAGATATTTCTGACTCAATTTCATTAAACAATTTCATTGCTTCCACAATACCCACTACTTCACCAACACTTATAGAATCACCCACATTAATAAATGGATCTTTATCTGGGCTTGGCCTTCTATAAAATGTCCCAATAATAGGAGATTTAATAGTAATATGATTTGTGCTTGCAAGACTATCTGGAGTGTTTACTTCAGCTGATGGTGGTGAAGCCACTGGTGGTGGTGAAGCCACTGGTGGTGGTGAAGCCACTGGTGGTGGTGAAGCCACTGGATTAATAGGTGTCACAGCAGTTACATCTGTGGTTATTTTTCCTTTAGGTGGAGATTTAATACAAATTTTTACATCTCCCATTTCTAAATCGACTTCTGTTGCCCCTGATTTAGCAACAAATTTTATAAGTTCTTGAATTTGCTTAAGATTCATATATAATAGTATTTTCTACAAACATAAATCAAAAAATCTCATTTTTTGAGAAAAATGGATGTTTTTTGAGAAAAATGGATGTTTTTTTGAGAAAAAATGGATATTTTAAGCACAAAATAAATGCAAATAAAAATAGCTGTTTTTGATGAAAAATAGCTGTTTTTGATGAAAAATAGCTGTTTTTGATGAAAAATAGCTGTTTTTGATGAAAAATAGCTGTTTTTAAAAAATTAATAAGCCCACTTCAAATATATTGCACCCCATGTAAAACCACCTCCAAAAGCTGCTAAAATCAAATTATCATTTTTCTTCAGCCTAGACTCCCAATCAGCCAAACATAATGGTATTGTTGCAGCTGTAGTATTCCCATATTTATTTATGTTAACCATAACCTTCTCTGATCCCACCCCCATCCTTCTAGCGGTCGCATCAATTATTCTAAGATTAGCTTGGTGGGGCACAAGCCAAGAAATATCATCACCGGTTAGATTATTTTGCTCCATAATTTGTGCTGAAACATCTGCCATTTTAGTAACAGCAAATTTAAAGACCGTTTTGCCATCTTGATAAATATAGTGCTGCTTCCTGTTGACAGTGTCTGTAGTTGCAGGATTTAAAGAGCCACCAGCTATCATTTTTAAATACTCTGCACCAGAACCATCAACACGCAAAATAGCATCCATAATTCCTAATTTGTCTTGTTCTGGCTCTAATAAAACAGCCCCAGCACCATCTCCAAAAATCACACATGTCTTTCTATCTGCATAATCTACAATTGAAGACATTTTGTCAGCACCCACAACAACAACTTTTTTATAAATACCTGATGATATATATTTTGAACCACAATCTAAGGCAAATAAAAAAGCTGAACATGCTGCTGATAAATCAAACCCAAAAGCATTTGAAGCACCAACCTTATCAGCAATTAAACAAGCTGTAGAAGGAAAAAGCATGTCAGGTGTAACAGTAGCGCAAATAATCAAGTCAATTTCAGCTGCTGATATATTTGTTTTTTCTAATAACAGCTTAACCGCATTAGCGCCCATGTCAGAAGTCGCCTTGGTCGGATCTTTTAAAATTCGTCTTTCTTTAATACCTGTCCTAGTGGTAATCCATTCATCTGAAGTATCTACCATGTTTGCTAATTCTACATTAGTTAAAACATCGTCCGGCAACCACCCAGCAACTGCAGATATTTTTGTGTTTATTTTCAATTACTATATAACTAAAATTAACAATAATGATTTCAAATTAAATATATCTTAAAATACAGTAATAAAAAAATTAAATTGAAAAAGTATATTATTTATTCTGAAACAAGTTTGCCCTTATAATACAATTTCCCCTCATGGGTATATGCTCTGTGAAAGATGTGGGAAACACCTGTAGTAGGACATATTGCCACCACTGGAGAGTCTGCTTTATAATGAGTTCTCCTCTTATTTCTTCTGGTTTTAGATATTTTTCTCTTTGGATGAGCCATTACAATACTTTTATTTTAGGTTTGCAAATATATATAAAAAACTAAACAACTATATTATTTGTTGGCTGTTTTTCGAATATTTGTAAGATATAGTAATCTATTTTTATAGATTTCTAAAGATAAAAATATAGCAGACAATAAAGAATTTATTTTTGCCGCCTCTTTACCTGCTATATCATAACCAACACCATGATCTGGTGAAACCCTAATAATTGGCAATCCTGCAGTATAATTAACTCCGTTTCCAAATGACATAGATTTGAATGGAATTAATGCCTGATCATGATACATCGCTAAAATAGCATCGAAATTTTTATAATTACCTGAACCAAAAAAGCCATCAGCAGAATATGGGCCGTAAATTAAATTTCCGGCATTAAAAAAATTATCAACAACTGGTGCAATAATCTTACGGTCCTCATCACCTATCAACCCATTATCTCCACCATGAGGATTAAGACTTAAAACAGCTATTTTAGGTTTTGATATTAAGAAGTCTATTTTCAATGTTTTAATTAAAATTATTATTTTTTCTTCTAACAAAGAGCTACTAATACTATCCGACACTTTAGAAATAGGGATATGATTAGTGGCCGTAGCTATTTTTAGATTGTCATTACACAATAGCATTAAATTAGGCGTGTTGCTATATGCTTTGGAAAAATGCTCTGTGTGGCCAATAAAATTTTTATCTATCAATGAAATATTCTGCTTATTAACTGGTAAAGTTACAATCACATCAATACTATTTTTTTTTAAATCACTTATTGCTAAGTCAATCGATGTTATGGCAATTTTCCCCGCCAACAGAGTGTTTTCTCCAGGCTTAACGGTTATGTCGCTTTCATTGATGTTAATTATATTTAATTGTTTTGGAGACGCATTTTTTGGGTTTCTAATCACATGGTAATTACAGTCTTGCCACTTATATAATTTCTTATAATAATTAACAGCAGATATTGGAGCATAAAGAATGGGAGTACAAAAATCAAAAAGAGTATTATTAGAAAATGCTTTTATTAATACCTCTAAACCAACACCATTAATATCTCCGCACGATATTCCTAAAATAATTTTCTTTTTGTCAGTCATAATCTAAAATTATTTAATCATCCGATTCTCTATATTTATTCTCGAAAAAAGCCAATAACAACCGAACCCCCACACCTGTTCCTCCTCTTTTTTGGTATATGTAGTCTTGCTTTAAAAATGCTGATCCTGCTATATCTAAATGCATCCAAGGGTAGGCGACAAAATGCTCAAGAAATTTTCCTGCAGTAATATGCCCCGCTTCTGCCCCACCTAAATTTTTAATGTCTGCAACAGAAGAATTTAAATCGTCTTTATAATCATCCCAAAAAGGCTGTACAGCAACTCTTTCACCTACAAGATTACCAGAAATTAATAATTTCTTCATGCTATTACTAAAATCAGTAAATACTTCATTATTATAATTTTCCATAGCCACAACGCCATATTTACCAATTGCTCTAGATGCAGCACCAGTTAAAGTGGCTAAATCTATTACTAATTCTGGCTTATAGCGCTTAGCATAATGAAGTGCATCAGCTAAAATCAACCTGCCTTCTGCATCCGTATTTAAAACTTCTACTGTGGCACCACTCATCATCGTAATTACATCACCCGGAACATATGCTTCACCACCTGGTCTGTTTTCAACTGCAGGAATTAGCCCAACAACATAGCAATTTACTTTAGCGCGAGCCAGAGCATATATTGTTCCTATAACAGCAGCAGCCCCCCCCATATCACATTTCATCATATCCATAGAGTTTGGTGTTGGCTTTAAACTCAATCCTCCAGTATCATACATAACCCCTTTGCCAACTAAAACTGTTGGAACTTTCTTTTTGGATGTTTTTGATTTATATGTTAATATATTAAAAGTTGGTTTCGCAATCGATCCTTTGTTAACACTGAGAACACCACCCATTTTTAATTTATGTATGGTCGTCTCTTCCAACACCTCTAGCTTAAAACCAGCTTCTTTTGATAATTTTTTAATTGATTTTGAAAGTTGTTCAGCATTTAGGTGAGAAAGTGGCTCATTAACCAAATCACGTGCAACACAAACACCCCTAACAACTGACTCTGTAATATTATCTAGTTTAGTTTTTATTGAAAACCCATTTTTTTTGAAAGTTGTTTTATGTCTATTAAAGTCATAATTTGACAAATAAAATCCCTCTAAAAACCTTGATTTAAAAATTGAAGATTGCTTTTTATTCTCAAAGTTTACATTTACAGCAACAGTTTTTATTCTATCCCTCTTGCTATAGCCTTTGTTTAGGTTAACTAGAAAAGTGTGGATCTTGGATCCTTCTGCACAAATATGATCTCCATTTCTACACCACTTTACAGGCATATGACATTCTAATGTATATTTATCCTGCAAATTCCAATTTGATTTTTCATCATCAGATTTAAATAATAAGATTTTAAAGTTCATATAATATTATTTTTTAATTTACTTTTGTATCTAAAATAGACAATAATATCCTCAATAAGAAAAAAATGTTTACTGGAATTATCGAAGAACTTGGAGTAGTAAAAAACATCAAAAAAGATAACAACAATCTACTGCTTGATATAAGTGTTTCTTTTATCTCTGAACTAAAGATTAATCAAAGTATATCTCACAATGGGATTTGCTTGACTGTTACAGATGTAGAAAAAGATTACTACAGAGTTTGTGTGATAAATGAAACAATAGAAAAAACTAATATTCAATCAGTAGTTGAAGGAGATTTAATTAATTTAGAAAGATGCCTTGTTGTTGGAGGTCGAATTGATGGACATATTGTGCAGGGTCACGTTGACGGAGTGACTGAATGTGTAAATATTTCCGAAACAGGAGGTAGCTGGCATTTTACTTTTAAATGTCCACAAGACTATACTAAATATCTATCTAACAAAGGGTCTATTTGTATAAATGGTGTGAGTTTAACAATTGCAAATATTCATGAAACTCAAGATGAATTTTCTGTTGCAATCATTCCATATACATTTGAACATACTAATTTTAAAACAATGAAAAAAGGTGATTTTGCTAATATTGAATTTGATGTTTTAGCAAAACAAATTGAAAAATTAATAAAAAAATAACTTTATGAGAACTGATTGCAATTGGTGTGGAAATCAAAATGATGCAATCCGTCTCAGGAGAAAGATAAAATGCTACTTACTTATCTTTTGTAAAAACAGAAATATTCCCTGAATAAAATTCTTTTACATGGTGGGCCTTGTTATAAACCTCTAAAGTATAGAAATATACTCCATCTTGAACATAGCCATCATTCTTGTCATAATAATGCTCTGGTAAAAAAGAAGACATTGGTCTATCACTATATGTAGTTTGACCATCCCACCATTCACCATCAATACCATAACGAGGATTTATATACATAACCACACCCCATTTATTATATATATATAACACGCTTTCTTCGTGGACATTTGGATTTAAATCCGGTATTACAAAGAAATCATTAACACCGTCACCATTAGGAGAAAAACTGTTAGGAATATTCATAGGGCATGAAACACCTATTTCAATAGTATCGCTTGTATTACAAGATGTAAATGCAAATTCATATATACCATATTCTGAAATTATAGCCTGAGTAGAATTCGAATACGGAGCTACTATCTCAGCTACTGAAGGTGCATAGTCTGGGTTCAATTGCACCCAAGGGCCTCCATTAGAATCTGGGGTCATAGCATATAAATCAATCGTGAAAATACAATTTTGATGATCTGATGCTATAATATATGGATCAACTACTGTAAAGGTTAAAGTTAGTGTGTCAGTTACACCGCAACTAGAAAAAACAATATTATAATCTCCATAATCTGGAACTATAACACTTGCTGTATTGCCTTCACTATTAATAATCATGGTGTTATCTAACTCTCCGTCTCCAGGGCTCCATTCTCCACCGAACGAGGCGCTTGCAGTCAACTCTGTTTCAAGAGTGCAATAAATAATACCAGGATCCTCTATGTATGGATTGGGATTAATCAACTCAACCATAATAGTAGAGGTGGCCCCACAACCATAATAAATAAATTCATACGTTCCAAAATTGTCTGCTGTTACAAAAGTGTTTACGCTTTCCGGATTGCTAAAATCAACGCTTCCTGGACCAGAAAAATCCCAATAACCAGGATCTCCTTCAACAACAGCTTCTAATTGAAATGTTTCTAAACAATAGACCTCCTCAGGACCTGATAAAATTGGAGGAATTGATGACATATTAATTGTTTCTGAATCAACACCATTACAACCTTCAAATGTAAATACATAACTACCATAATCTGGAACAGAAGCAAATGTGTTAGTATTAAATGGATCATCAATAATAACTCCACCTGAAGGATTCACGGTCCACTGACCTTCTCCATTTTCGACATTTACTGAAAGAGGAATATTTTCAAGACAAGATAAATTGCCTGGATTATTAATCGTTGGAATTCCATTAATCACTGTTATTGTAATCTCATCTGAACTAGTTCCACATTCATTCTCTAAAGTCCAAGAAAAAGTGTTGTCTCCAAAAGCTAAATTTGACACTGAAATATCTGAACTACTTGCAGATGATATGTTTCCTTGACCAGATATCAAAGTCCATTCGCCTGTTTCTCCTATACCCGGTGGATTCCCCGATAAATTATAACTTGTTTCACACGTTTCTATATCTTCACCTGTTTGAGCTGGAGTGACAGGGTCCCCATCAGTATCAATAAATATATCTATTGTGTCTTCACAGCCATTCTCTGTAGAAATTGTAAACTGATAAGTGTCTGATGCAAGATTTCCTAATGAAGCACTAAATGTCGAGATTATTTCCCCATTACTATTTTGCCATTCATAGCTGAACGGACCAGTCCCATCTATATAAACTATAGCACTACCTCCATTCTCATCATCACAAGGTGTATCTTGAATATCTATATTAGTAATGCTTACAGACTCGAATATAATATTAACATCGTCTCCCTCAATTCCACCTTCAAAACCACACCAATCTCCGGCATCTCCGCATAATGACGCCCCTGCTGTATAGGTAGCATTCTCTGTTGGGTATACTGTAATTTCTCCACCAGTACCAATTTGATTTCCAAATTCATCTTGCCAAATAATATCTGTCCCTGCCACAGCTGGTGAAAATTCAATATTTTCAAGTATATAGTCATTGGCTCCGCTTGGAGTAAATCTCCATCCATCATCTTCACAAGTCCATGCATTTGGAAAATTTCGTTCTATTCCATCTAATCCAGTGACAACATGTGCAATACTACCATCATCATTGTGTAATGCATGTATAGCAGCACCATCATTCCAAGTACTACAAAGTACTTTTTGAGCAATATGTGTTTCTATAATATTTGTGCTTTCAAATAATTTGATTTGACTAGAATAACAAATATCTGTACAAGAAAACATTGGTATTCCGCAAAAAGATGCAATAAACACTCGATTAGGAGCCTCACCAATAGTAGCATATTGAATAGTTCCATTGCCATTAACACCTGGATATATGTCTTGCCAAGGACAGAGAATAGCATTCATGGGGGCATCAAAATTATTTGGAACAGCAGCGCCTATATTCCAGCCTGAGTAACCACCCGCATTAGCTGTATTAAAAGACAAGTAGTTGTTAGAAGATAGAACCACTTGATTATAAGTATTACCATAAAATTCAAAATCAAACCCCATATTAATAACACCACCAAAAATATCATCTGTATATATATTTGCATCTGTTAAATCAACGGCAAAAGAAGTGGCAGTTAGAACGACAGGAGTTCCTTCATCACCTTCGCATAAAACAGCATCCCCCTCAGCTACAACTTGTGAAAAAGCATATGTGTGAATTAAAAAAAGAAATGAAAGAAACTTAAATCTCATAGCAATCTATTTAAAATTAAAAAGATTTTCCATATTATAAAATACGCTAAATAGCGTATTTTATAATGACCTTATTCTATAAACCTTATTAAACAAATATAATAAAATCACTGCTGAGGTCTAAATATATTAGACAGAAAAGTTAACTTTGACTTGTAAAGCTCAATTATGAAGTCTAAACAAAATTTGATTCGAAATTTCTGCATTATTGCACACATTGATCATGGCAAAAGCACTCTCGCAGATCGATTATTGGAATTTACAAAAACTATTTCAACTCGGGATTTGCAAAATCAATTATTAGATGACATGGACCTTGAAAGAGAACGTGGTATTACAATAAAAAGTCACGCAATCCAAATGGAATATCTTTTTGAAGGAATTAATTATACTTTAAATTTAATTGACACCCCAGGACATGTTGATTTTTCTTATGAAGTTTCTAGATCTATCGCAGCTTGCGAAGGAGCTTTGTTGGTAGTAGATGCAGCACAAGGAATAGAGGCACAAACTATTTCAAACTTATATCTAGCACTAGAAAACGACTTAACAATTATACCAGTATTAAATAAGATTGATTTACCAAATGCCGATCAAGAGGCTATCAAGGATCAAATAATTGATTTATTAGGTTGCGAACCCGAAGAAATCATTGGAGCATCTGGAAAAACCGGTGAAGGGATACAGAATATCATAACTGAAATTATTAAAAAAATACCAGCACCAAAAGGAAACGATTCTGGTAATCTACAAGCTTTAATTTTTGACTCTGTGTATAATCCGTTTAGAGGCATAGAAGCTTATTATAAAGTTGTAAATGGAAAATTGAAAAATGGACAAAAAGTAAAGTTTTTTTCTACCGGGAAGGAATACTCTGCAGAAGAAATTGGAACACTGAAATTGAATAAAGAGCCTAAAGACATCATTCAGACAGGAGATGTGGGATATATTATTTCCGGCATCAAAAATGCTAAAGAAGTAAAAGTGGGAGATACTATTACTTCTTTTGAAAACCCATGCGATTCTCCAATTGCGGGATTTGAAGAAGTTAAACCGATGGTTTTTTCAGGAATTTACCCTGTTGATACAGATGATTATGAGGAACTGCGCAACTCTATCGAAAAATTACAATTAAACGATGCATCATTAACATTTGAACCCGAATCTTCAATTGCTTTGGGCTTTGGGTTTCGATGTGGTTTCTTAGGGATGCTACACATGGAGATTATTCAAGAAAGACTCGAAAGAGAATTTAATATGACTGTTATTAATACAGTTCCAAATGTATCGTACTACGCAACAACAAAAAAGGGAGAAGAAATACAAATCAACAACCCTTCAGACTTCCCATCATTAGACAAAATCGAATCAGTCACAGAACCATATATAAAAGCTCAGATTATTACAAAAAGTGATTTTATTGGTCCTGTTATGAACCTATGTATCGAAAAAAGAGGTGTCTTAACATCACAAATTTATTTAACAACTAATAGAGTAGAGTTAGCATTTGAAATGCCACTTGCAGAGATTGTTTTTGATTTTTATGATAAATTAAAAAGCATTTCAAAAGGATATGCGTCTTTTGATTATCAAGCTGATGGATACAAAACAACCCACCTAGTAAAGCTTGATATCATGTTAAATGGTGATCAAGTAGATGCATTATCATCCTTATTACACAGAAAACATGCTTATGATATTGGTAAGAAAATTTGTGTCAAATTAAAAAACCTTATCCCAAAACAACAATTTGATGTAGCAATCCAGGGTGCTATTGGATCTAAAATAATTGCAAGAGAAACCGTTAAAGCTTTACGAAAAGATGTTACTGCAAAATGTTATGGTGGTGATATCACGAGAAAACGAAAACTATTAGAAAAACAAAAAAAGGGAAAGAAAAAAATGAAGCAAATTGGAAGTGTAGAAATTCCACAATCTGCATTTCTAGCCGTTTTAAAATTGAATGATTAAAATTTGCTTTTTATATTTACATTATTAAACTTAATTTAAACGTAACCATGACAAAAAAAACAAACAAGAAAACCATTAGAAAAAAAAAGACGATAAAAAAAGAAGATAATTTTGAGTCTTCTGGAATATTAATCCTAAGTGTTATTGGTATTGTTGTATTAATTTATTTTGGAGCCAATACAGATATTAAAGGAGACAATAGCCCAAGTAAGACTGAACTCGAAACCAAACAACCTACAACTGAACAAATAGACAAAATTCCAGAACAAAATTCTATTATGATCGATGGTCTCATATACCCCTCAAAAGAGTATGCGTTAAAAAAATTGAAAGACATACCTCAGACAAAATTAACAGAAGAACAAAGAAGGTTTGTAATAAATCCTAATGGCTTTAAAAATTAAATACACTTATGGCAGGGCATAGCAAGTGGGCTAATATAAAACATCGAAAAGGGGCGCAAGACGCAAAGCGAGGAAAAGTTTTCACCAAAATAATAAAAGAAATTTCTGTAGCTGTAAAACAGGGCGGAGATGACCCATCTTCTAACCCCAGATTGCGTGCAGCAATACAAAATGCAAAGGCAGTAAATATGCCAAAAGATAATGTCCAACGTGCTATTAAAAAAGCTGCTGGAGACGATGACACTTCCTATATGGAAGTTACGTACGAAGGATATGCTCCACATGGAGTTGCTATTTTCATTGAATGCACCACTGACAATATTAATAGAACTGTCGCTGATGTAAGAGCAATATTTAATAAAACAGGTGGCGAGTTGGGGAAAAATGGATCATTAGAATTCTTGTTTGCTAAAAAAGGAGTTTTCCTTATTACACGAGACAAAATTAAAATAGATTTAGAAGAATTTGAAATTGAATTAATAGATTTTGGATTAGAAGAGTTCGAGGTTGAACAAAATATGTGTACCATTATTTGTGATTTTGCAAAGTTTGGAGTAATACAAGACAAATTAGCTGAAATGAATATAGACACTCATTCGGCTGGTATTCATCGCATACCACATGAATCAAAAACATTGTCGCTAGATGAAGCATTAAAAATATTAAATATTATTGAAAGGTTTGAGGAAAATGATGATGTACAAGAAGTTTTTCACAATTTAAATATAACAGAGGAGATAATTACTGAATTAAATGGATAAACTAAATGTTTTAATTTTAGGATCTGGTGGGAGAGAGCATGCTATTGCTTGGAAAACACACCAAAGTTCAATGCTAAATAAATTATATGTTGCACCAGGGAATTCTGGAACACTGAGTTTGGCTGAAAACCTAGATATCAATATTCATGATTATGAGTCAATTAAAAATTGTATTGTAACTAAAAACATTAATTTATTAATTATTGGCCCCGAAGATCCTTTGGTAAATGGTTTACATGATCAATTAGAAAATGACTCTGAAGTACACAATTTAATTATAATTGGTCCAAAAAAAGCTGGAGCTCAATTGGAGGGCAGTAAGTCATTTGCAAAAAGATTTATGTTAAAAAATGCTATCCCTACTGCTAATTTTAAAAGTTTTAACATAGATAATTTAAGTGAAGCTAAAATTTATCTGGAACAATCAGCTGCACCATTTGTAATAAAAGCTGATGGCTTGGCGGCGGGCAAAGGAGTATTTATTTGTAAAACACTAGAAGAAGCAAATGCTATAGTTGAAGATATTCTGGTAAACAAAAAATTTGGTTCTTCGGGAGAAAAAGTTGTCATTGAATCTTTTTTAGAAGGGATAGAGCTTTCGGTATTTATCTTAACAAATGGAACAGACTATAAAATACTACCAACAGCTAAAGATTATAAAAGAATAGGGGAAAATGATGTGGGATTAAATACTGGGGGAATGGGCGCTATATCCCCAGTTCCATTTGCAGATAAAATGTTTATCGAAAAAATAAAAACAAAAATTATAGAACCAACTTTAGTGGGATTAAAAAAAGAGAATATTGAATATACTGGTTTTATCTTTTTTGGATTAATAAAAGTAGAGAATGAACCCTTTGTAATTGAATATAATGTTCGTCTTGGTGATCCTGAAACACAAGCAATAATGCCCAGAATTAAGTCAGATTTACTATCATTGCTATCAATGATTAATAAGCAAAAAGCTTTTAAAAAAATGGAATTAAATATTGATCATTCCGTCGCAACAACAGTAATTTTAACTTCAGGGGGATATCCAGAGAAATATAAAAAAGGATATCCTATAAAAGGATTGGACAATCTTACAGATTCTATTGCTTTTCATGCTGGATTAAAATTAGAAAATAATAAATACTTAACCAATGGAGGGCGTGTAGTTGCTATCACAACAGTTGATAAAAATATTCCTACAGCAATTAATAAAACATATAAGGATATTGAAAAAATATCTTTTCAAGACATGTATTTTCGAAAAGACATTGGAAAGGACTTGATTTAAATAAATTTCCTCAAGGAGACAAAAAATGCGAATGAAAATAATAACACTAGTAGCAAATTAAAATAATTGCCTAAAAGCGGTAGAACGGTAAAAGAGGCTTGGAATAAATCACCTAACCAATAAAAGAAACTTGTCATTTTAATAAAATTTAAAGAGCATAAAATTAATAATTAAAATTTTGTATACAAAACGATTATAATGTTAAAAACAATTCTATTTATTTTTATTTCTATGTTTAATGCGGCTTTTTTCAACAAAATTGTTGTAACAAATAAATTAATTAAGATTCCATCTTATTTATTTAGTTTGATACTTATTATTGTATCCTTACCTATGATTACTCACCCATCATCTTTAATCATTTTAACAACAATCATTCTATTAATTGCAACATATAATGAAATAATCCAATTCAACAATAAAAATAAAAAAACAACAATACTTAAAAGTGGATTTTTTATAGGATTAATGACAACAATAGATCTAAATTTTTGGATATTTTATCTGCTCATATTATTTGGATTATTTTACTATCAAGAATTTAATTGGAGAAACTTTGTGATCCAATTACTTGGTCTGATATTGCCTTTAATATTTTATTATAATTTAAAATTATTAGATTTTGAATTCATAAACTTAATGTACACTCAGCACTACTCCACCAAACCTTCGCTGAATATTTTAGACGAATATCCGGTATTTTTATCTCTTCTTAGTATTCTACTAATACTATCAGGAAAAGAGTTATATAACAACTATTATAAAAAAACTGAACATGCAAAAAAGGGATTTATAATTATTTTAATAATAATACCAATTGTTATTGTTAATATTATACTCTACCAAAAACTCCAATTCGGTTATCTTCTAGCTCTTCCAATCACAATGTTGATCGGGAATTATTTAATCTATGTTAAGCAAGTATATTTTCGAACATTTTTATTAGGTTTGTTGTTTGTATCATTTTTATTTGACATTTTTTAGTTATGAAATTTGGCATAGTTGTTTTTCCCGGCTCGAATTGTGATGAAGATGCAGTATATGCACTTGATAAAATTCTAAAACAAAAGGTAGTTAAGCTTTGGCATAAAGACACTGACTTACAAAATGTAGATTTCATTATTTTACCCGGTGGATTCTCATATGGTGACTACTTACGATCTGGTGCAATTGCACGATTTTCACCAATTATGGAAAAAGTAATTGAATTTGCAAATAAAGGTGGATTTGTGTTGGGTATTTGTAATGGCTTCCAAATATTATGTGAAGCCAATTTATTACCCGGCACATTAATTAGAAATGAAAATCATAATTTTATTTGTAAAAACGTATTTATTAAACCTCAACATAATTTAACTATTTTCACTGAAAACACCGGAGAAAAGGGTGTTTTTAAAATTCCCATAGCACATGCAGAGGGGCGATATTTTGCAGATGCAAAAACACTACAAAACATTGTTGACAATAAGCAGATTATTTTTAAGTACTGCGATACTAATGGTGAAATTAACAAAAAATCTAACCCCAATGGTTCATTAAAAAATATTGCGGGGATTTGTAATGAAAAAAGAAATGTGTTTGGCATGATGCCTCATCCAGAAAGAGCATGTGACCCATCATTAAACAACATCGATGGCAAATTGATCCTTGAAGGAGCAATCAAAATGTGCGAAAACATGGGGAAGTAATTAAATCATATTATAGCACCGATTAATTATATATTAACTACTCCCCCACCCCAATACTATCTCTAACCAATATAAAACAAAGATTGTGCCAAACTAAAAAACCCACCCTATTGTTTCTTAGGATAGTATATCTTTTTAGCTTTTATATATTCTTGTACAAGTGGTGGTAAAGGCTGTTGTTGAACTTCATCGAATGAAAGTAATAGTGATGATCTAATAGATGTTGAAGATGTTGCAATTAAATCAGATTGAAGTACTGTCAAGCAAGTATTTGATTTTATAATTTTCTGATCTCTTGGATAGACAATAATTCGAAAATTATTTAAAATATAATCTGACTTATACCAATCACCATTTACCAAGCTAATATAATTATCTGAGCCCATAATAATTTCAAAACCATAATGAGAATATTTGTCTTGTAAAAAAGATAATGTGTTTGCAGTATAATAGGGTGGGGGCAATTGTCGCTCTAAGTCTGATACAATAATTTTTTTTTTATTACCAACTCCGAGTTTAACCATCTGCAGTCTATCATCAAAGGAAGCAATCACTTGCCCCTTCTTAAAAGGACTTTCAGGTGTAACAATAAACCAAATTTGATCGAATAGAGAAAAATGTGAATTATTAATGATCTGTATATGACCATTGTGTATTGGGTCAAAACTACCGAAAAACAATCCGATTTTTTTCTTCATAAGAATAAAAAGGATTTAACATAATTATATATTTCTGATTTAGCAATTGATAAATCATCATTGACTAGCTCCCAATCCATTTTATCAGAGAACATCATCTCCACTCCCATTTTTTCAATTCTTAAAAGTAAGTTTTTATTTGATTCTGTTTTTCTTTGAATCAATCTTTTTTTTACGACTTCAATTGAAGGAGGTTGAATAAAAATTGTCCGAGCTTTATCTTTAAAATATTGCTTTATGGACAGAGCTCCCTTAACGTCTACATCAAATAAAATATTTTTACCACTGCCCAGAAGATCTTGTGTTGAAGATTTCAGTGTACCATAAAAATGGTCTGGATAAACTTCCTCCCACTCCAAAAATTCATTCATTTTTATTTTTTCCTTAAACTGATTTAGAGATAAAAAAACATATTGCTCACCTTCTTTTTCCATTGGTCGTTTTAAGCGGCTAGATGCAGATATTGAAAAAGCCAGATTTAAATCCTTTTTAGAAAGTAAATGATTAACCAAAGTTGTTTTTCCTGAACCACTGGTTCCACATACAACAATAATTTTGCCGTCTTTTTTCATTATAAAATATTTTGAAGTTGTTCTTTTGTTTTATCAATGTCTTCTTTCATTTGAACAACAATTTTTTGTATTTCAAAATGATGAGCCTTTGAACCGATTGTGTTAATTTCTCTTAAAATCTCTTGCGACAAAAAGTTTAATTTCCGGCCTACTATTTTTTCGGATTTTAATATCTCAAGAAAAAAATCACAATGATACTTTAACCTTACACGCTCTTCGGTAATATCATGTTTTTCAAAATAATAAATCATTTCCGACTCTAATCTTCCGGGATTATACTCCACATCTTTTGAAATAGATTGGAGTTGGTCTAGAATTTTTTGTTTTTTTATTCTTGTTCTTTGCTGTTCTAATTGAACCAATCTTTTGGACTGTGTTAAAATATTATTAATATATTTTTTTATTGATTTTGCCATCTGACGACCCTCTTTTTCTCTATATTTCACTATTTCTGAAACCACTCCATTAATAATTTTTAAAAAATCTTTTTTCAAAGATGCTGTCATATTAAAATACTTGGAGGTAAAAACATCCGGCAAAGAAATAGCAGCATTAAGTAATTGTGTAGGATCAGATTCAGGAGAAATTTTTTTCAAAATTTTTATATAACTTCTTACTTTTTTTTCATTTAAATCAACTGAATCATTTGTAGACAATTCTGAAAGTTTTATATCTATCTTTCCACGAACTAATTTTGAGGTCAATATTTTTTTAATATCTGGTTCTAGATCCAATAAATAACGTGGTGTTTTAATAGACATATCCAGTCCCTTGTTGCTATTTAATGATCTTATCAAAACAAAGAAACTGGTGTTGCGAATTTTAAAAACTTTTTTTGCATAACCTGTCATAGAAATCATAAAACACACGTATTTTAATATAAATACAATATACAAAAGAGTATTTTATATTTTTTCTCTTTTGATTACAAAATATACACCAATGAATATAAATAGTGCTGATGTGATTTTAATAAAGGTTAACGCATCTTTACCAAAAAAAATAGAAAATGCTGTGGCTAATAGAGGTTGCAAATAAATATAAAATGCAACTGTTGATGGTCGAAGTCTACTAATGGCATATATGTTGAAAAAATATGCTACACATGTAGTAAAAATAATTACAAATAATAATTTCAGAACAATATCAATAGGCATAAGAGAAAATTTAACATCTGAAACATCTGTAAAGGCTATTGGAAAAACAATAATAAACCCAACTAAAAAAATTGTTTTTAATATTGTAATTGGGTGATACTTCTTCATCATAGATTTAATTAAAATTAAATATAAAGCATAAGAAACCGCATTGAAAAATATCAACAAATCGCCAATGTTCACACTTAAAGAAAAAGACCCATTAGTAATAAGAAAGCCTGCTCCAAATAACCCAAACAACACTCCAACAAATCTTTTCAAAGTGCGTTCTTTTTTTTCTAAAAAACAAGATATTAAGTATACTATTAAAGGTGTCGTAATCATAATTAATGAAGCATTAATCGGGGTTGTAATATTCAATCCTTCAAAAAAACACAACATGTTAATTACTACGCCAAAAATAGCACATATTATAATATAGAATAAATCAGTTTTTTGGATTTTTTCTTTTACGAAAAATGAATGAATAATAAAAAATATGAGGCTAGCTCCAAAAACTCTTAACAGTATGAAACCGGTAGGAGTGATATAATCTGGCATCACGTCTTTAGCAAAAAGATAATTAATTGCATATATAGTATTAGCTAAAAATAATGCAATATGTGGAAGTATAATTCTTGTCATTTAATATAATAACAATTAGTTTTTTCTAAATTTGATTAAAAAATAATTTAACATGAAATTTGGAACAAAAGTTATTCATTCTGGTCTTCAAACTGACCCTGCAACTGGTGCAATCATTACACCAATATATCAAACATCAACCTATGTGCAAAAAAAACCTGGGGAAAATATGGGGTTTGAATATTCTAGAACAAAAAATCCAACCAGAAGTGCTCTTGAAAAAAGTATTGCAGCACTAGAAAATGGAAAATTTGCAATATGTTATTCGAGTGGGATGGGGGCAGCAGATGCAATAATTAAATTATTGAAACCTGGCAATACCATCATTTCTAATAATGATATTTATGGTGGAACTTACAGAATGTTTGAAAAAGTGTTTTCAAATTTTGGACTAAATTTTAAATACACTGACTTAACAAATACTACCAACCTTAATAGTTTAATATCCGAAGACACAAAACTTATCTGGATTGAAACTCCTTCAAATCCATTAATGAATATTATTGATATTGGTGCCATAAAAGAAGTGGTAAAACACCGAAAGGATATTTTACTTGTCGTAGATAACACATTTGCCACACCTGTTCTTCAAACCCCATTAGATTTAGGAGCAGATATAGTACTGCACTCGGCAACCAAATATTTAGGTGGCCACTCGGATCTCATTATGGGTGCATTAATTATAAATAATTCCGAACTCTATGATCAGCTTTTCCTAATCACTAAAAGTTGTGGAGCTGTACCGGGTCCCATGGATTGTTTCTTAGCTCTTAGAGGTATCAAAACATTAGATGTAAGAATGGCTAAGCATTGTCAAAATGCAATTAAAATAAATGAATTTTTATCATCCATTGAGATGGTTGACAGAATTTATTGGCCCGGCAGAGAATCACATAAAAATCATAAAATAGCAAAAAAACAAATGAGAAAATTTGGCGGCATGCTATCATTTACACTGAAAAACAATTCTTTTGAAGATGCTATTACTATAATTTCAAATACAAAATTATTTAAATTAGCTGAATCATTAGGTGGGGTGGAATCACTAATATCTCATCCTGCATCTATGACGCATGCAAGTATTCCAAAAGAAGAAAGAGAAAAAAATAATTTATCTGATTCTTTAATTAGGATAAGTATAGGTATAGAAGATGCTGAAGATTTAATAAATGACTTAAAACAAGCATTTAATGGCGCAAAAAGATAAAATTAATTGAAATTCAACATTACAACAAAAAACAGGACCTATACGAGCACCTTTTGCTTCTCAAAACACTGAGCATAAGTCTTTTAGGCTTCTTATTATTCAATAAACAATACAATGTTAATAACATCATGTGATTTATGATAAAAAAAAGACATTAACAGATTTAGATCTTCAAAAAGATAAAAATATTATCTAATTCCAAATAGGAGACCAATTATGAAAAATTATTTGGAAGTAATTAGCAATCATACTTAAATTTGGCCTTGTAATAACTAAAAAATTTTTGTTATGAATAATGCGTTTAAAAATTTAGGTGATTTCATTGGTGGCTTAACTGGCTTACTAATGTCTTTAATTGGTTTAGCAATTATTGCTGAAATTGCAGGTTTGGGCTTTTTGCCTGACGGTGGTGTTATCGGTTCTATCCAAGGATATGTTTCTGATTTTGCTAACGGAGGATTTGCAGGTTTAGTAACGTTACTTGTAATATTAGGACTTGCTAAAATGAAATAATTACCTGTTTGGATAAGAAAAGCCCGCAGTTGCGGGCTTTTTTTTATTTAAAAGAGAAAAACAAATCAACCTAACCAATATAATTCACATGAAAAATATTTATCAAAAAATCAAAGATATTATTACTCAAGCTCTTGACATAGCTGTCCCATTTTTATGCTTGGCTTTAGTAACGCAAGTAATGGTGGGAGGAAAATTGGGTAGCTGGGATCCTGTAGGGAACCTAAAATCATTTGGTGCTGAAACTATCATTGGCATAGCAGCTATATTAATATTATATCACTATATACAAAAAAAATAACACTGTTAATGAGCTTCTAGCCAATTTTGACCAAATCCAATATCTACCTTAAGGGGAACGCTCGTTGGATATACATTTTCCATATTTCTTTTTACAATCTCCTTCACAATATCTTGTTCAGAAGAATAAACATCAAATACTAATTCATCGTGTACCTGCAAAACCATTTTAGATTTTAATTCCATATTATGGAATTCCTTGTGAATTTTAATCATGGCTAATTTAATCATATCTGCGGCCGAACCCTGTATCGGCATATTAACTGCATTTCGTTCATCATGTCCTCTTATAAAAGAATTTCTGGAATTTATATTTCTTAAATATCTTTTTCTACCTAAAATTGTTTCCACATATCCATGCTCTTTAGCAAAAGAAATTTGATTATTAATGAATGATTTTAATTTGGGATATGTTTTAAAATAAGTCTCAATTAAATCTGCTGCTTGTTTTCTATTTAAACTACTTTGTTCACTTAATCCAAATGCTGACACACCATAAATAATGCCAAAATTAACTACTTTAGCATTTGATCTCATTTCTTGCGTAACTTCAGATAATTTGACCTGGAAAACTTTTGAGGCAGTGGCAGTATGTATATCCTCATTGTTTAAAAATGCATCAATCATATTATCCTCCTTACTAAATTCTGCAATTAGCCTTAATTCAATTTGTGAATAATCGGCACACATTAAAATGTGATCTTTCGATGGGATGAAAGCCCTACGAACATCTTTTCCAGACTGTCTTCTAATTGGGATATTTTGGAGATTTGGATTACTAGAACTTAAGCGACCTGTGCTAGCTACAGTTTGATTAAAAGTAGTGTGTATTTTCCCATCTAAAGAACTAATTAACAATGGAAGAGCATTAACATAAGTAGATAATAACTTGTTGTATGTCCTAAATAATAAAATAGAATCTATAATAGGATGACGGCCTTTTAATTTGATTAGTTCTTGCTCTCCTGTTGCAAACTGTCCAGATTTAGTTTTTTTAGGCTTCTCCGACAATTTCATTTTATTAAATAATATATCACCTAATTGTTTTGGTGATCCAATATTAAATTTTTCAGATGCAAAATCATATATATGACTCTCTAATTTCTGTATTTCTTGATTTAAAACATTAGAGTATTGATTCAATAAATTTGTATCTAAAGATATGCCAGCCTGTTCCATGTCACATAAAACATGGACTAGTGGAAGCTCAATGTTATAAAATAAGTTGATGAAATTATTTTGTTGTAACAATAAATTTTGTTGACTTTTAATTTTCATTAAAACACTTACACCCTCTATTAAATATGATATCTTATCTTTTTCTATGGAGATGTTTAATAAATCCAAATTTATCGTATCTAAATTATATTTTTGAATGAGTGTTGGGAAACTTCTATTAGAGTCTGGATGTATTAAATAATCTGCAATACTAATGTCAAAATATGTTCCAGCACACAATATATTATCTTGAGATAAAAGGTGTCTGATTTTTTTGGAATCTAAAAAATTTTTATCAATAATTTCAGAATTAAAGATAGTAGTGAATTCCCTCAAGACTGTCGACAATGATAATGAATTATTGAAAATAATGTAAAAAATACTATCTAACGAATCCGAAAAAGACATCCCAACTAAATTATCTTTATCACTAGCAAGAAAAAAAGTAAGTTCTTTTTTTGTACTCATCTTTTTTATTACATCTTTTAATTCCGACAAACTAGAAATACGATGCCCTTTTTCAATAATGGAATTTGTCAAAACCGTATCAACAGCAAACATATCTAATTGAATGGAATTAGATGATGCTTGTGCTGTTCTGTTATTACTGGAAAACTTTCTGCTTATTCTTTCATAAATTCTTCTAAACTCTAACGCATCGAAAATTTTTTTCAACTCAATTAAATTTGGAGTATTACACTTTAAGATAGATACGTCTAATTGAATTGGGACATCAGTAATGATGGTCGCTAATTTTTTAGATAAAAAAGCTGATTCTTTACCATTCTCAACTTTTTCTTTTAATTTACCCTCTAATTCTTGAACTGAAGTGTATAAATTTTCTATAGAACCATAAGTTTTCAGTAGTTTGGATGCCGTCTTGGGCCCAACTCCAGCAATACCTGGAATATTATCGACTGAATCACCAACCATGCCTAAAAAATCTATCACTTGATTAGTATTTTTAACATCAAATTTTTCACAAACTTTTTTTACATCCCATATTTCATTGGGATTGCCTCGATTACCTGGACGAAACATGAATATTTTCTCAGAGACTAATTGAGCAAAATCTTTATCTGGTGTCAACATGTATGTTTGGAAATTAATTTTTTCAGCCTGTTTTGCTAAAGTTCCTATAACATCATCCGCTTCAAATCCGTCTACAAATAAAATTGGAATATTAAATGCATTTAATATCTCCTTAATATATGGTATGGCTGTTGATATCCCCTCTGGCATTGCATCTCTATTAGCTTTATATTCTACATACTCAACATGTCTATGGGTCTTCTGTGGAGTATCAAACACAACACCTAAGTGTGTGGGGTCCTCAGTATTAATTAAATCAAATAAAATATTTGTAAAACCATAAATGGCGGATGTATCAAATCCTTTAGAGGTTATTCTAGGGTTTTTTGAAAAAGCAAAGTAGGCTCTATATATTAGGGCATATGCATCAATCAAAAATAACTTTTTATCTCCTTTACTAAGCATTCATCATATTATTCATTAAGTAAATGTAAACTATTTAATGAAAAATTAATTATTTTGAATACAATGGATTTTCAAAAAATTATTTCTTGGCTAAATAATCCGGTTCCAAATATTTCTATCACCTTATTTAGAACCGCATTTTCTTTTATTCTATTAATCCAAACATATTATTTTATTAATAATGAATTTATTAAATACAATATTACTGAGCCATTTATGCTTTTTCCTTTTATTAATGGATTGGACCCCATGCCTGAAGTATATTTGATTATTTTAAGCTATAGCATGCTTATCTCAAATATTGGAATGCTGTTTAATAAAACAGCAAGAATATCAACATTTTTTTTCCTCTGCTCCTTCACATATTTTTGGCTACTAGATAAAACATATTTTAACAATCATTATTACTTTATGTCTTTAATATGTTTTATCCTTCTTTTAGTTGAACATAAAAGTTCATTTAAAAAAATAGCCTATGTTAATAGATGGTCCCTTTTTGCTTTACAGGCAATGGTCCTTATTACATATTTAATTGCTGGGATTAACAAACTCAATCCATACTGGCTAATAGACTTACAACCTATTGCTTTTATTTTAGAAAACAAGTGCGATGTGACTGAAAACACTTTTTTCATCAATCCTTTATTAATTATTTTAATAACATATGGTGGGTTATTGTTTGATTTATTCATCGGCTTTTTATTATTCTACAAACCAACAAAACCTTTAGCATTTATATTAATAATTGTGTTTAATATTATGAATCACTTCTTGTTTCTAAATAACGGTGAAATTGGAGTTTTTCCGTTTATTATGATATCAACATTAATTCTTTTTATAGACCCAAAATACTTAACCAAGGTATTTACAGGTACACAAGACATAAAGTATAAACATAAAAGCCCGCAATTATTAAAATATTGTATTACGGTGTTTTTAATAGTTCAAATAATTCTACCATTTCGACATATACTTTTTAAAGGATATGTTGATTACAATGGTATTGGGCAACGATTTTCTTGGAGAATGAAAAGTATGTGTAAAAATCCCACAACTGAAGGAATAATTCAATTTTCTGTTTTTGAACAAAAAAGCAAAAAACAAATTGCTCATTTTCACTTATTAAATATGCAAGAACAATTTAAACAAAGTGGAATACATGAAAATATTTACTTAACTGAAAATCAAATAAAAAAATTATTATACTACCCTGACCTACTACCCATTTTTACAAAAAAAATAGAATCTATTATAAGTAATCACACTAAGGAAAATTACAATAAAAAATTAAAATTTAGAATATCGGCCAACTGTCACATTAAGTTTATGGAAAGACCCTCGCAAGCACTTATTAATACATCAATAGATCTTACTGAGATGTCTGGGCTAAATACTAATAAATGGCTAAATAATTTAGAACAAAAACCATGGAGCGTTCAGCAATAATACTATTCGTTATATAACACTCCTAACACAGTTTGACCTACTGCATGCAAGGTGGTTTTATCAATAATACTCATATTATCTGAATGTTTATGATGATGTTTATTAAATTTATTGTGTGTAGTATTATCGTATTCAACTATATTAATGGTTGGAATATGAATGATACTATTAATATATAGATGATCATCAATAATACCCGGGGTTTTTTCGTCAACAAAAAAATTAGAAAAACCTATTTTTCGACCCATCTGCCATACTTTATCAACAATCCTGGATGCAAATTTTTCAGACACACCCTCTCTGGTGAATCTAGCATTTTCACCTGCAACCATGTCTAATAAAATACCATAGTCGGCAAAATAATTTGTTTCATGTGGATTTTTAGCCCAATATTGTGAACCAAGACACCAAGAGTCAGAACTACTTTTGTTGAATTCCCCGTTAGGTTGTCCTTGGTCTTCAACATCAAAGAAAATAATATCTATTCCTATTTCCAGTGGTGAGATCTGTATTTGTCGTGCAATTTCTAATAAAACACCTACTCCACTTCCACCATCATTTGCACCCATAATTGGTTTTGTTACCTCCACTGTATCATTATCTGCTAAAAATCTAGTATCCCAATGAGCACAAAGTAAAATTCTTTTATAGGATTCTGGATTAAATGAACCAATTATATTTTTCATATTCATATTTACACCATCATATCTATTTACAAAAGCCTCCTGCACTATAACACTGGCCCCAAATCTCTCTAATGTTCTTGCCAAATAATTTGCACATTTTTCATGTTCTATCGTATTGGGTACACGTGGGCCAAAATCAACTTGCTTTTGAATATATAGGTAGGCCGAATCAACATTAAATTTTGGAACGTCAATTTTAGCAGAAACAATATTAATTTCCGTGTTTGTTTGTTTCTTGTCTATACAAGACAACAACAATACCGCTAGCAATAAAACAATACTATTTCTTATAATTCCAAGTTGAACCATCTTTTGTATCCTTAATTTCAATATGCAATTGATTTAAACCATCTCTTATTTGATCTGCCATTTCCCAATTTTTGTTTGCTTTAACATTAGACCTAATTTCCAAAATTAATTTCATTAAATTATTAAATTCCGAATTTGTACTTTCTTTTTCGATAGCATAAAGACCAAAAACACCTATCACATACTTATCAAATAATAACTTTAATATTTGAATATCTGAGTGCGACAAACTATGTTTACCTTCATATGTAGCATTTATTAACTTAACGGCATCAAATAGATGTGACAATACTATTGGAGTGTTTAAATCATCATTCATAGCATCATCACACTTAGACTGTAATAATGAGATATCTACACTAGACATACTACTAGATGTTAAATTATTTAACACGTTTATACCATTAAATAATCTTAAAAGACCCTTTTCTGCAGCTTGCAAAGCAGCATTCGAAAAGTCGATAGTACTTCTATAGTGAGCTTGTAAAAGGAAAAACCTAATTACCATCGGATGATAAGCCTGATCTAATTTTTCATGTGTGCCATTAAAAAATTCATCAAGAGTTATAAAATTACCTAAAGATTTTCCCATTTTTTGGCCAGCAATTGTAATCATGTTATTGTGCATCCAATATTTAGCTGCAGGCTTTTTATTAGCCGCACAACATTGCGCTATCTCTGCTTCGTGGTGAGGAAAGACTAAATCCATACCACCTCCATGAATGTCAAATTCTTCTCCTAAATACTTACAACTCATCGCTGAACACTCAAGATGCCAACCGGGAAAACCATCCCCCCAAGGAGATGGCCATCGCATAATATGTTCTGCAGATGCTTTTTTCCAAAGAGCAAAATCAACTGCATTCTTTTTATCTGACTGCCCATCTAAAACTCTACTATTATCCATTAGATCTTCTATTTTTCGTCTAGATAAAACTCCATAATTATTAGTTTTATTATATTTTATGACATCAAAATACACCGAACCATTTACCTCATAAGCAAAACCATTATCAAGGATTTTTTTTATCATTTCTATTTGCTCAATTATGTGGCCGGATGCTATTGGTTCTATGCTTGGGTTTTCTACATTTAATTTGTGCATAGATTCATGATATTTTTTTGTATAAAAATGGGCCACCTCCATAGGTTCTAATTGTAAAGCTCTTGCTTTTTCCCCTATTTTATCTGCTCCTTCATCAGCATCATTCAATAAATGGCCAACATCTGTAATATTTCTAACGTAACGCACTTTATAACCCAAGTGTTTTAAATACCTAAATAAAACATCGAATGTGATAGCTGGTCTAGCATGCCCCAAATGAGGCTCACCATATACTGTTGGGCCACACACATACATGGTGACAGATTCCGAATCAATTGATTTAAATAATTCCTTATTTCCAGTTAAAGTATTATGTATGTATAAATCTTGCATTTAAAATGTTTATTTTTTATATCTATTTCTCAAATTTAAGACAATATCACTAACCATTTGTGATAAATTAAAGTTTGGCTTCCATCCCCAATCATTTCTAGCATGCTTATCATTAATAGAAGCTGGCCACCCCTTAGCCAATTGATCTCTATCATCAGGTTTATATGTTATCTGAAAACTTGGGATATATTTTTTTATTTCTTCTGCGAGCTCATTTGGGCTAAAGTGACACGCAGATAAATTATAAGAAGTTCGGATTTGTATTTTATTAGCTTGCGCCTCCATAATCAAAATTGTTGCTTTAATAGCATCGTCCATATACATCATAGGCAGTGTTCTGTCTTTGGATAAAAAACACGTGTATTCTTGATTCTTCAGTGCTTCATGAAATATATCAACTGCATAATCTGTTGTTCCTCCTCCAGGCATTGAATCCCAGCCAATAAGTCCAGGATATCGAATACTTCTAACATCGATACCAAATTTATTGTGATAATAATGGCATAAACTTTCTCCTGCTAATTTACTAACACCATAAATAGTAGTTGGTTCTGTAATCGCATACTGTTGAACATTGTTTTTAGGGGTGCTGGGGCCAAATACAGCTATAGAGCTTGGCCAAAATATTTTTTGAATTTTCTTCTGCTTTGCAAAATTTAAAACATTTAATAATCCGGTCATATTTAAATCCCAAGCCTTGTCAATATTTTTTTCTCCTTTTGCTGACAAATATGCCGCTAATAAATAAACATCTGAAATCTTATGTCTATAAATTATATCTTCTAATTTTTCTTTATTCAGAACACTACACTCTTCAAAAATAAATTTAGTGGGGGCATCTGGCATTCTTAAATCACTTCCTATTACATTTTCAAAACCAAATTTTTGTCCTAACTTTTTAGTTAAAACAGTGCCTATTTGACCATTTGAACCAATAACTAAAATTTTTTTTTGTGATGACATAAATATGAATATAATTCACAAATATATAATCTATTAATTATCTTTGATTTAAGATGGGTGAAAAAAATGAAATTCTATATAATAAATATGGGAAGGAGGATTTAATAAAACAATTGTCTCAAGAGGATTTTAAAAGGACAACTCTTTCTTTTTACAAATATGTTATAATTACAAACCCTGTCGCTCTACGCAACAAATTATTCAAACAATGGGGTGATTTAAATATAAAGGGGAGAATTTATGTTGCAAAAGAAGGGATTAATGCACAATTATCTTGCCCTACACCAAACTTGAATAAATTTATTAATTCTGTTCAATCTATTGAGGCTTTCAAAAATATTCCATTTAAAAGGGCAGTAGAAGAGAATCAAACCTCTTTTTTAAAATTAGTAATCAAGGTGAAAAAACAAATTGTTGCGGACGGGCTAGAAGAAAATGAATATGATGTCACAAACGTTGGGACTCATCTTTCAGCAAAAGAATGGAATGATTGCATAAATAATGGGGCCACTGTCGTAGATGTGAGAAATCATTATGAGAGTCGAATTGGTCACTTTAAAGGAGCTATAAAACCAGATGTTGATACATTTCGAGAAGAATTACCATTAATAAAAGAAAAACTCAAAGATAAAAAAGAAGAAAAAATTTTACTCTACTGCACAGGGGGAATCCGGTGTGAAAAAACCAGTTCTTACCTAAAACATCATGGCTTTAAGGATGTAAATCAATTGCATGGTGGCATTATTCATTATGCCACACAAATCAAAGAATATAATCTAGAGAATAAATTTGTTGGTAAAAATTTCGTTTTTGATGACAGGCTGGGCGAAAGAATATCTAACGACATTATTGGAAGATGTGATCAGTGTGGTAGTCCTTGTGATGATTACACAAATTGTAATTACGTGGATTGTAATTTGCTGTTTTTACAATGCAAAAAGTGTCAAGATAATTATGAGGGATGCTGTACCACAAGATGTCAAGACATGTCAAAACTTCCAAAGTTAGAACAGAAAAAAATCCGAAAAAATAGGAAAAGATCATCATTACACTCATTTACAAAAAGTATTCGACCGCAAGAAAATATTGCTGAAAGAAAAAGAAAATCAGGATAATAATTATATTTACAAATAATAATTGAACTATGCCTTTTTATCATACCCTCGGTAACATTCCCCCCAAAAGACACACTGTATTTAAATCAGATTCAGGAAATCACCGATACGAAGAACTTTTTGGGACAATTGGTTTTGTTGGGATGTCTTCTTTAGTATACCATTCACAAAGACCAACTCAAATAAAAGAAGTGTTGAAACAAGAAAACATACATCCTAAAATTGCTGTAGATAACAATATAAAATCCCGACTTCTGAAAGGATTTGATTTACCTAAAGGCAAAGGTTATTTACAAAGTCGAACCCCTATTTTAGTAAATAATGATTGTCACATTTCACTTGCAGCGCCTAGTGAATCTATGCTAAATAATTTTTACAAAAACACTGATGCCGATGAGCTGCTTTTTATTCATAAAGGTTCTGGCACATTAAAAACAATGCTTGGAAATCTGAGTTTCTCTTATGGCGACTACCTTTTAATCCCTCGAGGAATTATATATCAAATTGAATTTGATACGGAAGATAATCGACTTTTTATAGTCGAATCTTTTCACCCTATGTATACCCCGAAAAGATATCGAAATCATTTTGGGCAATTACTAGAACATGCCCCTTATTGCGAAAGGGATATTAGAAGACCGGAAAATTTAATTAGCAAAGACCAAAAGGGGGATTTTTTAATAAAAATAAAAAAAGAAGGGATAATGCATCATGTTATTTACGGGTCTCACCCCTTTGATGTTGTTGGATGGGATGGATATAATTATCCATATGCTTTTTCAATTCATGATTTTGAACCAATTACTGGAAGAATTCATCAGCCACCCCCAGTCCATCAAACTTTTGAAACAGATGCGTTTGTAGTATGTTCATTTTGCCCTCGCCTATATGACTATCATCCTGATTCAATACCTGCCCCTTATAACCACAGTAATATAGATTCTGATGAAGTTCTTTATTATGTTGATGGGGATTTCATGAGTAGAAATCATGTTGAAAAGGGATATATTAGTTTGCATCCTGCGGGCATCCCGCATGGACCCCACCCTGGCGCAATGGAACGAAGTATCGGCCAAAAAGAAACACAAGAATTAGCCGTCATGGTAGACACTTTTAGGCCTCTAAAGTTAACTGAATCTGCCATCAAATTAGATGATGGTAAATATTATAAATCTTGGATAAAATAATGGGCAAAGAACAAAAAAAAATATTTTCAGAAGCACAAGATTTTCTGCCTATTAATGGAACTGATTATGTAGAGTTTTATGTGGGTAATGCGAAGCAGGCGGCTCATTTTTATAAAACAGCATTCGGATTTCAATCTTTAGCTTATTCAGGATTAGAGACAGGTGATTCAACTAAAACATCATATGTTTTAGTACAAGACAAAATAAGAATTATTCTTACCACCCCCATGTCTGGAAACACCGAAATTGAAAACCATATTTTAAAACACGGTGATGGTGTCAAAGTGATAGCTCTCTGGGTGGATAATGCAACAAAAGCATGGGAAGAAACTACTAAACGTGGTGCAAAATCCTATATGGAACCCAGTAAATTGGAAGACGAAAATGGTGTAGTAATTCGTTCTGGCATTCACACATATGGAGACACTGTACATGTATTTGTTGAAAGACATAATTATGATGGAATATTTTTGCCCGGTTTTGAAAAATGGGATTCCACATATAATCCTTCATCAATTGGATTAAAATATATTGATCATATGGTGGGTAATGTTGGATGGAATGAAATGAACATCTGGGAAGATTTTTATAAAAATGTAATGGGATTTGCAAACCTAATCACATTCGATGACAATGATATTTCTACAAAATATACAGCATTAATGAGTAAGGTGATGACAAATGGTAACGGCAGAATAAAATTCCCAATTAACGAGCCGGCAAAAGGTGCTAAAAAATCGCAGATTGAAGAATATTTAGAATTTTACAATGGACCCGGATGCCAGCACATTGCAATTGCAACAGACGATATTATTAAAACTGTAACTGAAATGAATGCTAGGGGAGTAGAGTTTTTACATGTTCCAAAAACATATTATAATACCGTCACAAATCGTGTTGGGAAAATAGATGAAGAAATAGCTAAATTGCGTGACTTAAGTATTTTGGTTGATCGAGATGACGAAGGTTACTTACTTCAAATATTTACAAAACCAGTCGAAGATAGACCTACATTATTTTTTGAAATTATTCAAAGGAAGGGGGCCCAATCATTTGGAAAAGGTAATTTTAAAGCCTTATTTGAAGCAATAGAATTAGAACAACAAAAAAGAGGAACTTTAATTTAAACGAATATGGATCCATTAATTGTTATCATTGCATTAGGAGCAATAATTATTATTTCTCACTTCTTAAACATATACTCTGAAAACACAGGAGTTCCATCTGTATTAATTTTAATATTCTTTGGTGCCATCTTACAACTGGATACTCAAATAGCTGCAATATTATTTCCTGAATGGATATTAGAGTATGAATCTAACTATAATAAACCTTGGTCTGGTGTGCTTGGAGATGATAATGTGAAGGGTAATTTATTAGAAATCCTAGGGGTGGGTGGGTTGATTCTTATCTTATTAGAAGCTGCACTCGATCTGAAAATTAACAAAACAATGATTGTCTCATCATCAAAAGCATTTTTTGTTGCATTATTTGGTTTATTAGGCTCATCATTTTTAATGGCATATTTAATTTCATCTATTTTTGCGCCAGAACTAGATTTACTACATGCATTATTATACTCGGTGCCTCTTTCAATTATAAGTAGTGCAATTATTATTCCTAGTATTGAATCCTTTAGTGAAGAAAAAAAATCTTTTTTAATTTATGAAAGCACCTTTTCTGATGTCCTAGGGATATTAATGTTTCAAGTGGTGGTGGGTTCTCTAGCTACAGGAGCTATAATGAGCTCAAGTGAAATAATTGGCAAATTAGTGTTATCCATTATATTCTCTATTGTAATTAGTATAATTTTAATCTATTTGTTTCAAAAAATAAAAGGGCACACAAAATTATTTTTACTTTTTTCTATTTTAATCTTATTATATGCTGTAGCTGAAAAGCTTCATCTATCAGCCTTGCTAATCGTATTAATTTTTGGAATTATCTTAAATAATTACAAGTCCGTTTTTGTAGGATTTTTGGCAAAAATCATTAAGCCTGAAAAAGTAGACGCTATTCAAGATGACTTTAAAATGATCATGAGAGAAAGTGCATTTGTTGTAAGGACTTTTTTCTTTGTCTTATTTGGATATTATGTGTCATTTGAATCCTTATTTACAGGATATGGACTGGTGATTTTCTACAGCCTTATACTTTTTGCTGCTATTTATTTTATTAGATTTATTCTTATTTTCCCAACTTTTAAAGGACGTTACTGGCCGGAAGTTTTTTTGTCCCCAAGAGGTCTTATCACCATATTATTATTTTTTCAAATCACAGACCAATATATATGTGACTTAACATGGCATAATCAAGCTGAAGGTGTCCTTTTATTTATTATTCTGGGATCAGCATTTACAATGAGTAATGCTTTAATTGGTGTTAAAAAAATAGAATCAGATAAAAGAAGAAAAAAAGAAAAAGCGATTTCAAAAGAAAAAAACAAGCATCTAAATAAGACATGGCTGAAAGAAGAGCATAATAAGCAGATGCATAAGTTACAGGATAACCAAGATGCTGACACAAAATCCAATGATCAAGATGGTGACACAAAAGCCGATAATCAAGATGGTGACACAAAAGCCAATGATCAAGATAGTGACACAAAAGCCGATAATCAAGATGGTGACACAAAAGCCGATAATCAAGATGGTGACACAAAAGCCGATAATCAAGATGGTGACACAAAAGCCAATGATCAAGATAGTGACACAAAAGCCGATAATCAAGATGGT
>NZWM01000048.1 GCA_002698365.1 Flavobacteriales bacterium
AACTTTGTTTAACAATTCATTAAAGCTAAATACATTCATTTTTCTTTCTAAATGATTAATAGTATTTAATCTATTTTCAACAAACTCAAATCTAGCTGGATCAAAATACAACTCATGACGCACAGTATGTATGTCCATTAAAACATCATTCATATCAACAACATTAGCTCCTAATCTATTGAAAATTTCTAAAATTCTGACATCATACTCTTGAATGCCTGACAGTTTAGAATTAATTGTATTCAGTGTACTAATAACAGGACTTTCTGAATTTTCGAACAAAAAAATAATTTCGGAGAGTATACTTTGAATATTATGAATATTGTTTAATTTTTTATACTCTAACTCTAATTCTTCTTTTTCATTTAACTGTAGATTTAAAGCATCAATTTCACTGATAAATTCTTGATTGTAATCAAAATCTAAGTCAGGATTTTTTAATAATCTATCATAATGTTCATAATCTAGTTTTAATTTTTGCAAAGAATTAAAATCACTAGAATAATTTGATAATACTCTTGTAAATTCAGGAAATTCATATCTGGAAAAGCTATCTAATAAATTTATGTGAAAAGTTGCATTCTGAATCAATAAATTTTCATGTTGAGAGTGGATATCAACCAAAAATAGACTTAAGTCTTTTAATATGTCTAATTTAACTGGTGAGTCATTTATAAATGATCTAGATTTCCCTTCAAACACAAACTCTCTTCTAATAATTAAATTGTCTTCATAATCCAAATTATAATTGATAAAAAAATCTTCAATATCTAAATTAGAAACTTGAAAAACACCTTCAACTACACACTTTAATGATTGATCTTTGAAATTTACCGATTCAAACCTGTTTCCTAACAATAAATTAAGTGCTCCTAACATAATTGATTTACCAGCACCTGTTTCACCAGTAATCGTGGTAAACCCTTTACTAAAATCTATTTCAAGAGAATCTATAATTGCATAATTACGTATAGATAGTGCCTTAATCATCTTAGTTATTTCCTATTTTTCGCCATTTATCGGCATTATTAGGAGACATATTGTTTAATAAATTAATTAGCTCATCTGCCTGCATAAGGTTTCCTTGAGAAAAAACCTTAACTATTTCATCTGTTTTAGTGTCAAATAATAACTGAAACAAATAAGCCCTAGAACGCCTATTATATGCATCTCTCAAAGAAATAATAGACTCAGCAATATTTTCTCTTACGAAATCAGGTTTTTCGGTGAAATTATCTAATCCCTCTCGATGATATTTATAGTAAAAATCTCGAACTTTATCTAAATCAGGACTTAATAGATTTTCTATCAACCAGTATCTATTTGACAAACCTTCAAAAGACTTCCATCCAGTTGCAGTATTATCATTTTGTGCATTAGAAATAATTTTTTGAGCTTTTAAAAAAAATTGTTCTCCCCCACGCAAAGAAAAAGTATCATAATCCATACCTATAATTAAATAAGCATAATACGCCAAGATCGAAGTAAGATTTGAGATGTGTGAATTTTCATTAAATTCAAGAGTTTCAAATTCTACATACCTAAATCTCAGTTGATCATCTAATATATTTAAAAGTGGGCTATTATATAATGTTTTAAATACTGGTCTAGAGGATTGAACAGAGATTGAACCTGAAAACTCATCAGTAGATAATTGTTGATCCAATCTAATTAATATTGTACACTCTATTCTCTCTTCATTATCAAAAATATCATTCGTCCAATTAGTATTATTCATAAATTCATAAATACTTTGACGCATTGAATTAAACATTTCTCTATTTGGACTTGGTATAGAAGAATAACTTACACTGACCTTACAATTCAGTTCTTGAGAACAAAGAATCTGAGAACAAAGAAAAAATATGATAAATATTCTCATGTTAAAATATTTTTAAATGATGATAAAGATTTTTGTTTCAATAATATTTCATCAAAAATAATAGAAGCAACTTCTTTTTTGGGCATTAATGGATAATCTAGGATGTTTAAGTTTTTATCAATTATCTGTATCTTATTAGTATCATACCCAAAACAAGAATCTTTATTATTTAAAGAATTTAAAACAATTAAGTCCATATCCTTATTTTTCATTTTTTTAATCGCATTGTGATTTTCATCACATGTTTCTAATGCAAAACCTACAATAAATTGATTTTTCTTAGTTTTTGCCAATGTTTTTAAAATATCTATATTTTTCTGTGTTTTTATAGAGATTGATTTTCTTTTAATTTTTTGGTTACTCACTTTAATAGGTTTGAAATCAGAAACAGCAGCTGAAAAAATCGCAATATCACTTTTTTTAAATTTTTCTTTGCAAAGCAAAAACATATCATCTGCAGTTTGAACATCATATCGAGTAACTAATGGATGTTCACATGTCTCTGAAGAAGGACCAATAACCAAATCAACGATTGCACCCTGACTGGCTGCACACTTAGCTAACTCAATACCCATTTTTCCTGAAGAAAAATTACCAATAAAACGGACAGGATCAATTTGCTCATAAGTGGGACCAGCTGTCACTAAAACTTTGGTCCCAAATAATGGCAAAGAATTAGAAAAAAAAACTTCAATTTCATTAAACATTTTTTGCACATCACGCATTCTGCCTAATCCATGTAAACCACTTGCCAACTCACCAGATTCCACTTCCAGAATATTAATTCCTCTTTTTTTTAAAATTTGCAAGTTTTTGACAGTTGCTCTATTTAAATACATATCTCTATCCATAGCTGGTGCACAAAAAACAGGGCAAGTACATGAAAGAAATGTAGCCAATAAAATATTATCACATAAACCAGATGCTAGTTTTGCCATCGTATTAGCTGTAGCTGGTGCAATTAAAAAAGCATCCGCCCAAAGACTTAATTCAACGTGATTATTCCACTGATTCCCCGACTCGTTTATAAAATCTATTATTACATCATTTTCAGATAATGTAGAAAGGGTTAATGGAGAAACAAAAGCAGATGCATCTTGAGTCAATAAAACTTTAACCTCAGCTCCTTTTTTTTTAAACATTCTAACTAATTCAGGGATTTTATAGGCTGCTATACTCCCCGAAACACCGAGTAATATTTTTTTTCCAAAAAAAACAGAATAAGAAATGCTTTCTTTCATAAAGATTTAAAAAAATAAGAAATAACGTTATTTGGCTTCGCTAGTAGTTTCAACATCATTATCATCTGATGCAGATTCCTCTGATAAATCAGTGTTTTCTTCTAATTCAAGTCCTTCTTCCAGATCAAGATCAATATCTTCTTCTATCTTTTTTTCTCTTAAATAAATCTTATCCTCCAGCATTTCTTGAATAGCAATTAAAGTTGGTTTTGGCAGCCGCTCATAAAATCTAGAAATTTCAGTTTGCTCCTGATTCTCAAAAACTTCTTCTAATGTGTCAGATGGGGTTGCAAATTCATCAAGCTTAGCAACAAGCTCTTCTTTAATTTCAACACCTATTTGACTAGCTCTTTTTTTTAATATAGCAATTAATTCATAGACATTACCACCAGCATGTTCAGCTAACTCCTGAAGGTCTCGAGAAACTGTAGTTCTCGCAGCATTTGTTTTTTTATAATCCATTTTGTATACCTTTTAGTTTTTCATAAATAACCTTAGCATCCGCCTCATAATCTCCAGAGGGAAAAGCAATTAAAAAATTATTACATGCAAATATAGCTTCTTTTATTCTTTGAGCCTTCTTTTCATCAACACTATTTTTACCCAGCTCATAATATGATTGTATTTGAATAAAATTAATAATTTCTAAAAAACTTGTTTCCGGAAAATCCTCTAAATAATTATCAATGGCAGAAATAGCGGCTTGAAACTTACCTGTCTCATAATATAGTTTTGCAATTTCAAAATATTTTTTCTCAAGCTTTTGATTTAACTCCAAAATCAAATTATTAATCTGATCTTTCTTGTCTGTATCAGGATATTTATTTATAAATAACTGTAATTCATTAATTGCTTTGTATGTACTTTTCTGATCTAGATTATATCTTGGTGCATCAAGATAATAGCACATAGCAGTGATGAATTCTATTTCTTCTTTTTTAGGAGATAACATGAATTTGGATGAAAAGTTTTTAGCATGATATGCGGCAGAGATATAATCTTTCATATGATAATTGCAATATATGTATCGATAATAAATATCCTCTGCTCTTTCGCTGTTTTTAAAAGACACCAACAAATCCTCAAACAACTGCAAAGATCTAGCATAATCCTCATTCTCGTAGTAACTAACTGCCTGTGAATATTTAAGCTCTGAATCTTGGGTTTTTAGGACTTTTTGATATGCACGATACTGACCACAGGAACACAACATCAAAAAAGAAAGAAAAAAATACATGTATTTCATGACGCAAATATAATATACTAACACTTAATATTATGAATAATAACTCAATTATTATTAAAATCGTATTTTTGCNTTTTANTAANNTCACNTATCTGNATGGATTTATTTNANAAAATCAAANAAAATCGAGGTCCTNTNGGTCAACACGCAAAAGATGCNCANGGNTATTTTACNTTTCCNAANNTNGAAGGAGAAATNGCNAGTNNNATGCANTTCAANAATAAAGAAGTNATTTGCTGGAGTATNAANAATTANTTAGGANTATCNAACCACCCNGAANTAAGAAAANNTGATNNAGANGCAGCNNNACAATGGGGNNTNGGNACTCCNATGGGNTCNNGNATGATGTCTGGANACACTATCATNNCATGAAAAANTNGAAAAAGANCTNTCNAGCTTNATGCAAAAAGANGANACNATNTTATTAAATTTTGGNTATCAAGGNATGCATTCGGCAATAGATGCACTTGTAGATAGAAATGATGTTATAATATACGATTCTGAATCTCATGCATGTATCTTAGATGGTGTTAGGTTACACATGGGAAAAAGATTTGTGTTCCCTCATAATGATGTGAGAAATTTGGAAAAACAGCTAAAAAGAGCCTCTAAAATTGTAGAAGAATCCGGTGGTGCAATTTTAGTGATTACAGAGGGAGTTTTTGGAATGGCAGGAGACCTTGGAAAATTAAAGGAAATATGTGAATTAAAAGATCATTTTGAATTTAGACTATTTGTTGACGATGCTCATGGTGTTGGAACAATGGGGGAAACTGGCATAGGAACAGGTGAACACCTTGGAGTACAAGATCAAATAGATATATATTTTGGAACTTTTGCTAAAAGTTTTTCTAGCATTGGTGCTTTTATTAGTGCAAATCAAGATGTCATAGAATATCTGAGATATAATATTCGATCACAGATTTTTGCCAAATCACTACCAATGCCTATCGTAATAGGAGCATTGAAAAGATTAGAAATTATGAGAAAAGATTCTTCTTTAAAACAGAATCTATGGGCAATAACCAAAAAGCTACAAGCGGGATTAAAAAATAGTGGATTTAATTTAGGTCATACCGAAAGTTGTGTGACTCCTGTTTTTTTATCAGGAGGCGTTGGTGAAGCTACAAACTTAACTGTGGACTTGAGAGAAAACTATGGCATATTTTGCTCTATCGTCACATATCCTGTAGTACCAAAAGGTGTAATTATGTTAAGATTAATACCTACAGCCGTCCATACAGATGATGATGTCGAAAAAACAATTGATGCTTTCAAAGAAGTTAAAGACAAGCTTTTCTCTGGTGAATATCAATCAGATAAAATTGCAAAATTTTAAATATATTTTTTAATATTTAATTTTATATCTTTTACTAACAGTATTATCACTATAAATATCAAACACAATACCATTATAATTCTTCATAATTGATCTTCCAGTGATATCAACTGTTTTCACAATATGTTTTTGTAGTAAATCCTTTTCTATTAAATCAATTGATGGAAAACAAATCGGCGCACCAGCATCTAATGTAATTAAATCAGGAATAAACAAAGCAGTATTAATCGAACCAAAGCCATTAGTGATATATGAATCAGAAAAAGGAAGTTCCGTAGACATATTAGGACTATCACTAATTAAAGTTCCAATTGGATCAATGCAAATTTTAAAGACATAGGGCTCCCCCTCTGAAAATCCATCTTTTTCAGTAGTAGTAGGGTCATCACCCCAAGCAGCAATAGCCATGCTTTGAGAACCATCCCATTCAGTATATCCACCACAAGCATATTCTCCATTATCATCTAGATAAAAAACACCTATTAACATAGAGCATGTAACATTATTCAAAAGAGTCGAATAATCCTCTACTTGGATTAACATGTTATTAGAATTAGTTACTTGAATAGCTATCGTAGCATTATTCGCAGTCACAATATATTCCCAGTCACAATAATTAGCTTCCTGAGAATAACTAAAAAAGCTAATAAAACCAATAGCAAAAAGTATATATAATTTCTTCATATTTTCAAATTTTTTATTTTTCTAGAACAAGATTTTCAACAAATCTCACATCATTAATCATTATTTCAACTAAATAAACACCTGTAGATAAATGATCTACATCAAACTCTCTATACACGTCTTTAGCATATATTTTTTCTCTTACCAAAGTTTGACCTAGCATATTATTGATGGTTAATTCTATATCAGAAGATGCATCTAGTTTTATCTTTAATCCTACTATATCATTTGCTGGATTAGGATAAATAACAAAACTATTACCATCGTAACTTTCAACACTAATATTAGATATGCATGATTCTGTATTATTGATAGTTAAAACATTTTCATAATCTTGATTCACAACATCAATAATGGTTTCAATACAAGTATTCTCCCCTATTGTAGAATAGTAAATTCTACATAATGGCGCAGGTTCATAATTTTTAACAATTAAAGAGTCTTCATAAGAAATCCCCATAACCATACCATTTGTCATTGAGAAAGAAGGAGTAATTGGATAATCTTCAACTAAATTTTCAACTGAACTTATAGCCATATTCCCCATGACGAACTGATATCCTAATATTTCATTATCTGGATTTAAAACATGTATATCAACATATCCTTCTTCTAAATTAACATTACCAATGCTAAACGTAACCGTATCATTCGGATTTGTTATTGACAAACCAAATTCACATGGCTCAGCTTGATTATCTCTAGTAATTTGCTCTGAATTTTCAACACAATTTACAAGTAGTGCTACATCTGTAACGGTAATCTCACCATCCATATCTAAATCACTACAAGCATTAATATTCCAATCATCTGCAATAATATCTAATGAATATGCTTCCATGTCAGTAATATCTAAAAATGTATCAAGATTAATATCTCCTGTAATTGACTCTCCACCACAAATACCATTGCAATCATATTGAGCATTTCCAAATTCCACTCCATTACAATCAGTGTAAACAAGACATTCTCCAAGCCCATAAGGATTCTCATCTTCGTCGTTCAAAACACCATCACCATCTATATCAGTATCATTATTATTCATAACCCCATCCCCATCAACATCTGGATCATTCATATTATCAATTCCATCGCCATCTATATCAGTAGCCATATAAAAATCTTTTGTGCCATCACTAGTGGTAAAAACACCTATACATGTTTGTTCCCAATTATTTTCATAACTAAGCTCAACATTTCCAATCGCATCAGGGTCTTGATCCCAATTAGTTCTTACAACAAATGTATATTCGCCATCTGGAACATCAGTGATATCAATCCACTGACAAGAAAGCCCTGACCCATAAATATCTCCGCATCCTGCTGATATCCCCATCACACTACACCCGTAAGTATATGTTCCTGCTGGCACTCCTAATTCAGAATCTCCACTACACTCTAAGTCCATAACACAAAATCCATTTTTAAATCCAACAGGAATAATTTGTCCATCAGAATCAAATAAAACATATTCTGCATAACCTTTATAATGCCAATGATTATGACATTCATCCCATTCAAATTGATTGGTTGCTTCATTATCTGAAACTGAACCAATAAAATAATCTTGATTTCCAACATTTTTAATCCAAGTATCAAATCTAATAATTGATCTGTCTCCATATCCAGTCAAGCATCCTTCTTCAATAGCGCAGCCATCTTCATTAGTATAAGCCTGTAGATACATACTAGATTCAAATGGCATTACCAAAAGATCTGGCCCATTAACACAATCAGGGTTTCCAGGATAAATACAAGAGCCATCATCACTTTCAGCAATAGGATTATAGTTACATGCCGTCGTATCTGTACAGCCAGAGACAGGACCTATGTAATTTAATTCCCAATCAATATTTTCGCAATCTCCTTTAATTCTAATGTAATAACTATCTCCTGCTGACATAAGTGGAAAAACCTGTGACTGAACTCCACATAAGTCATCATTATAATAAACAGTTCCATCATTATAATCAGAGGGAACTAGACCTGTACAATAGTCATACACATAAATAACCGTATTACAATCTGAATCACATGTATTAATATCATACTGTCCATTTACTTCAGCTGTAAATATATACCAATAATCATCTGTTCCTGTCACATATTCACCTAAACCCACCTCTATTGCCGTATTACAGTCATATCCGGGAGGACAATTCATAGTAATAGAGCTATTATATTGAAAATCTGGATCTTCTAATACAAGATTACCTTCATAGTACACCTCAACTCCTCCACTAGAATATATGCCATCTCCATAGCTATCATAAAGGGTAAATATATAACAGCCATTATCAGGAACACAGTACTGAAAAGGATAAGCTGTATAAGCTTCTTCAAAAACAGGATCTTCTGACCCCCATATAATACCTTGATTATCATTTAAAGAAAATGACGTCTCACCTGGATACGGGTCAGTCTCAATTAAAACGTCTATTTGTATTTCATTCTCACCACAAGAAACATCATATAAACAAGAACCATCATCATAAGTAGCATCAATATCAAAATTAATAACTGAAGAATCTGTGCAACCATAGATATCAAGTTCATCACATATACCATTCGCATTTAAATCATTTAAACAGTTTCCTGTACAATCATAATAAGCAGGTGGATAAATACAAGAAGCAGGATAAAGCGCTGTTCCGTCATAATTACATGCTAATTCATCCATGCAGCCATATAAAGCACAATCCTCTGATTCTATTAAAAAATTTTCAACTTCTCCATATCCAGAAGGAGACTCTCCATTATTATTCGCCAAAACAACTCCTCCATCACAAATAGTAACTGAATATAATCCATTTGAATTCCACCCATCTCCATAAGAATCGTAAGAATTAAAGGTGTAAGTATTATTCATATTTAAACACGCATAAGTAGTATATATTTCCCAATCAACATAAAATGTATTAAGAGCAGGACTATTGGCAACAACAACACTATCGACATCCATAATATCCCAAGTGATTTCACTAGCCCAATTACCTATAGAAATATCAATCATTACTAATTGTTGATTTTCTCCACATTCTGTAGGATAATCACATAGACTAGGATCTGATATATCATTATCTTCACTATAATTTAAAGCAGCAACATCCATACAGCCGGTAGTATATATACAACTATCATCAGCCAAAAGAGCAGCTTCATCATAATTTTCTGCATTTGGATCCATACATCCAAATGGATCACAGGAAACAGTTAACATAAAATCACCTTCATAAGAACCATATCCACTAACATATATATAATATGTATAATCTGTTAAGGCATAAAACGATACTTCTGAGTGTAAATAAGTGCTTTCACAAACATAACCATCATCATTACCTGTCATACATGAAATATTAAATCCATCATCTTGAAAAACATGTAATTTTGTATCATAAGAAGAATCACACATACGAATAACAATATCCGCATCATTCCCTTCCAAATAATACCAAACTCCTGGAGAGGTGTCTACAGAAGTTCCACAATCATTCAAGCCCCATTCTGCTAATTGTGTTTGATCAGATGAATAGCTAATAGTTGTTGATTCTATCGAACTATCACATGTTATTTCTATAGCATTTGATATTTCATCATTATCTTGAGAAAAAGATAAAAAAGTGAAACAAAAAAAAGATAAAAGAGTGAAAACATACTTCATAATAAAACAATTTGAATCATGGTAGATATCAAATATACTGAATTTCAATATCAAAATTTATTAATTCTTGCTAAATCAAATAAGACCTTCTCATATATTTTTATAAATTTGAAAAGAATTTTTTTATAAATAAATCAAAAGTGAAATCAAAAACTAACTTAATCATCACATTATTCATATTACTAGGAGTATTAACTCGGCTGATTCCACACGCAGATAATTTCACTGCAGTATACGCCATTGCATTGTTTTCAGGAGCTTGTTTTAGCAATAAAAAAATAGCTCTCTTGATTCCAATATGCATCATGATAATATCTGATTTCCTGTTAGGTCAAAATATGGTTTTATCTGTATATATTAGTTTTACGTTAATTGTTTTGTTAGGTTTTTTCTTAAAACAGAAAGATCATTTTTCACATATTACAAGCTTTGCAATAGCAGCGAGCTTAATCTTTTTTTTCACAACTAATTTTGCTGTATGGCTATCGTCTAGTCCAGCAGATGGAATATATTATTGTCCAATGAACCTAGAAGGATTAATAAAATGTTATACTCAAGCTATTCCTTTCTTTTGGAATACGTTATTTTCAACAATAACTTACTCTATAATTTTATTTTACTCATTTAAAGTAGTTCGAAATCAAGTAGTTATAGAATCAAAATGAAAGAAATACTAATACTTGGTGGTGGGAGAGTTGGTAGTGCAATAGCATATGATTTATGTACTGCTTATTCTGTAACTGTCGCTGACATTAATGAATCAACGTTAAAAAAATTAACTCAAAATTATAATGTTAAAACGACACAATGTGATTGTTCTAACTCAAATGAATTAAAAGAAATTATCAGAACATATGATTTAATTATTTCAGCTGTTCCAGGATTTATGGGATTTGAAACATTAAAAACAATTATTGAAAATAATAAATCTGTTGTTGATATTTCATTCTTTCCTGAAAATGCATTAGAACTAAATGAATTAGCAAAACAACATAACGTTACGGCTTTAGTTGATTTTGGGGTTGCTCCTGGATTAGGTAATATCCTTTTTGGACACTATGACACTTTAATGGATATTAATTCTTATGAATGTTATGTTGGGGGGTTACCAAAAGAGAAAACTCCACCTTTTCAATACAAAGCTCCCTTTTCTCCAATTGATGTAATTGAAGAATACACGAGACCTGCTAGATTATTTAAAAATTATAAAATCATCACACAAGACCCTCTAACAGATTTAGAAATTATAAAATTTGAAACAAATGAAGATCTAGAAGCATTTAACACTGATGGACTACGAAGTTTATTATTCACTATGTCTCATATACCAGATATGAAAGAAAAAACATTAAGGTATCCAGGGCATGCAGAATTAATACAAAAACTAAAAAACGAAGGACTCTTTCATCCAGATGTAGTTAAAAATACCGCAGAAAAATTAAAAAAAGAATGGTTTTTGGAAGAAGGAGAAGAAGAATTTACTGTAATGAGAATTATTATTAAAAGTAAAAAGAAAAATATTCAGATTGATTTATATGATGAATATCATAAAAAAACCAAAATCACATCGATGGCTCGAACGACAGGTTACACATGTACAGCAGGAGCTAATTTACTAATTAATAAGACATTTGATAAAAAAGGAGTTTTTCCTCCAGAATTAGTTGGAAAGGATGTCAACAGCTATCAATTTATCATAAACTATTTAAAAGAAAGAGAAATTATTTTAAAAACAACTAATAAGTAAACTCAGATAAGTATTATATTTACAATCTTGAAAATTATATTTTAATTAACTAAAATTTCAAACACATGGGTGAAGAAAAAACATCAAACAGCTGCTCAAACTCCAATAATTGTTATGCCATTATTGCATTATGTGTATCATTTTTAGCGATAGGAATGCTACTTGGAAATTGGATGGGCAAATGTACAAAATCAAAAAAATACTATGACACAAAAAAATGTCAAACCTACTCTGTAGATGGAAAAGCCGGAAGCACATGCAATTGGTCAAAATCTGACATAAAAAAATGTAAAAAAGATTCCATAAACTATTAACACTTAACCACTAAAATACTCTACGTGAAAACACATAATTTTTTTAAATATTTTATTGTATTGCTATTAATTGTAGCATGTAATCCAATAAATAAACCTATAGAAGATAATTTTAAATATCTAACAGAACAATTTGCTGATGTAAAAACAATTAGATATAAAGTTCCAGGATTTGAGAATCTTGATTTAAGACAAAAAAAATTAATTTATTATCTATCACAAGCATCATTAAGTGGAAGAGACATAATATTCGACCAAAACTATAGACATAATTTAAGAATTCGAAGGACTTTAGAGGCTATTGTAGATGGTTATTCAGGAAACAGAGACACACAAGAATTTAATGACTTTATGATATACACAAAACGCGTGTGGTTCTCAGGAGGCATACATCATCATTATTCAAGTGCTAAAATACAGCCCAATTTCAATGCTGATTATTTTATTAAGTTAATTAATCAAACTGAAGTATCTGAAGCACATCCCTTCCCATTATTAGATGGGGAAGACAAAATGGATTTAGCGAGATTTGTAGTAAGCATTATTTTCAACCAAGATGTCGATCAAAAAAGAGTGAATCGTGATGCTGATGCGGATATAATTTTAAATTCAGCAAATAACTATTACGGAGCTAATATTACTGAAAATGACGTAAATATATTTTATAATAGAGGAATTGAAGAAAGAGCTCCGGAATATGGACTTAATTCAAAATTAAAAAAAGATGAAAATGGCAAAATATACGAAGAAGTATATAAGATTAATGGAATGTATGGAGACGCTATAAAAAAGATTGTATACTGGATTGAAAAAGCAAAAACTGTCGCAGAAAATGAAGATCAAAAAAAATCATTCGATCTTTTAATTGAATACTATACGACGGGGGATATCGAAAAGTGGGATGAGTATTGCATCCAATGGGTACAAACACAAACTGACATTGATTGGATTAATGGATTTGTGGAGGTGTATGGAGATGCCGCAGGTCGAAAAGGGGCATATGAATCTATTGTTCAAATAAAAGACATGGAGGCCTCTAAAACTACTGAAGTAATCAATGAATATGTTCAATGGTTTGAAGACAACTCAAGCATCATGGATGAACATAAAAAAGAAGATGTAGTAGGAGTTAGCTATAAAGTAGTAACTGTGGCCATGGAAGCAGGTGACGCATCACCTTCTTCTCCAATTGGAGTGAATTTGCCAAACAATAATTGGATAAGAACAGAACACGGATCCAAATCTGTAAGTTTAGGGAATCTAATTGCAGCATATGGAGGTGCGGCTACTGGTGGTGGTTTTTTAGAAGAATTTTGCTATACTGAAGAAGAAGTCGAAAGAGCACGAAAATATGGTGATGTAGCAGATAAATTAGGAACCCTGCTTCATGAAGTTGTTGGACATGCATCAGGTAAAATCAATGAAGGTGTGGGAACTCCTAAAGAAACATTAAAAAATTACAAATCTACACTAGAAGAAGCACGAGCAGATTTAGTTGCACTATACTACATTATGAATAATAAACTTGTAGAAATAGGATTAATGGAATCATTAGACTGTGGTAAAGCAGAATATGACTCGTATATAAGAAATGGATTAATGCTTCAGTTAAGAAGAATTGAATTAGGAGAAAACATAGAGCAAGATCATATGAGAAATAGACAACTGGTTGCAAAATGGGCATATGAAAAAGGTTTAAGTGAAAATGTAATTGAGAAAAAAAATCAAACTGACACACTCGGAAACACGAAAACATTTTTTGTAGTTAATGATTACAAAAAACTTCAAAATATTTTTGGACAATTATTAAGAGAAATTCAACGAATTACATCAGAAGGTGATTTTAATGCGGGGAAAGAACTAGTTGAAAATTATGGAGTAAAGGTTGATATAGATATTCATACAGAAGTTTTAGAACGCTCTAAACAATTTAATAGTGCACCATATGGAGGTTTTATAAATCCAAAATACACAATGACTTATGACGATTCAGGTGAAATAAAAGATGTGTTAATTACATACCCTGATTGTTTCAAAACACAAATGATGGGGTATGCGAAAGATTATTCTTTTTTACCGGATGTAAATTAACTTTTCACGAAAGTTACCCCCTCCTCAGCTAACTGTGCTAAAATGGGTTTATAGATTTCTTTATAAATTGGTATACGTACACCTTTGAGTGTAATTTTATCATCTAAGAGTAATTTGCAAGCAAAAAATACAGGTAAGCCCACTGTTTTAGCCATTCCTGTTTGTATACTATCATCCCCTTTCACAACCATAGAAAGTGTTAAGTTTTTATATTGATTATTTAAATAATATTCAAATTTATGTTGCATAACAATCATATCCTTATCACTATCTTCTAAAGACCACTTTTGTTGTAAAACTTGCATTAAATAATCTGATGGGGAAGTAAAGCTCAATTCTTTATGTTGTGGATTAAAAAAATCGATATAATTCATTTTTTGAGTTATCTCAGGATTATTTAATGCTTGTACATAATTGTCAAATTTCTCTTTAGAAATTATTTTTTGAGTAGCATCTTCTGATGTCATACCAAGCTGCACAAACACATTCCAAGCATTAGAAAAACCAACTTTTCTTAAAGTACCCCTAACAATTGTTGTAGCAGAAGTTAAATTATATTTTTTTTTATAATGTAATGAATCTCTATTTGCATATGATTCAAATTCACCATACTTAGGAACAATAACCTTTTCGAGATTCGAAAACACTTGATTATAAGTGAATTCTTTAATATTGTTATTTTTTAAATATACTGCACCACTTTTACCCGCTAAAATCACATTCCTAGGATTCCATGTGAATTTATAATTCCACGGATTGTTGTCTGACTCTGGTGCAATTAATCCTCCACAAAAAGATTTAAACACAGTAATACGAGCACCTTTTTCTTTCAATCTGTCAATAACATCCATAGCTGAAACATGATCAATTCCGGGGTCAAGACCTATTTCATTTAAAATAATAATATTTGCATTTTTTGCAGATTCATGTAATTCACGAATTTCCTGAGACACATATGATGCTGTAATTAAATTTTTTCTAAACCGGATACAGTCTTTTGCCACCAATAGATGAAACCTTGGAGGCATCATAGAAATTACAATATCAGATTGAGAAATATGAAGCCGTCTTAAGGAATCATTATTAATATCAAATTTGATAAACTCAGTTTGTGAGTGTTCTAAATATGGTTGAATAAAATCATTAAGACATTGGTCGGCAAAAACAATCTTAATATTTGCAGTATTAGCATAGTTTACCAGGTACTTTATTAATGTGTGGGTGGACCTACCAACCCCTAATAACAAAATTGTTTTCATAATTTTTCAAAAAATAATAATTTTATTTGACAACTAAATAAAATAAATACATAAATTAGTCACATCTTAATTATATAAATCTTAATAAAGATGAAGAAAAAACTTCTATACATTAGTATCATTATACTATTCCCCACTTTTATTATTGCTAATGATTGTAATCATATAATGGATGACAATCGAATGGACATCATAATTGAGCAACTAAATAACAAATCTGATGACACAAAAAGATTAAATATTATAAAAACATATTTACAAAGACTTTGTATTAATACTGACCAAATGCTATCTATTATGAAGGTGTTTGAGTCAAAAGAAATTCAGCAAGAATTTTTTACATATTCCAAAGAATATATCACTGATTTGGAACGTTATAATAAATTAAATATCAACTAATATATATCACTTAAATATTAAGTAAGATGAATACAATTGGCACAAAAACACCGGTTGATATAGTTAGTTTCATTAATACTAATTCTGATATATCCTGGAACTTGACCCCACATGAACTCGAAAAATCTACCATAGATTTGAAGATGGGGAAATTGACAAATACTGGCGCACTAGCTATTGATACAGGCAAATTTACCGGGAGAGCTCCGAAAGATAGATTTATAGTTCAAGATGAAAACACAACTAAAACTATTGATTGGGGCATAATAAATCAACCTATTAATAGTAAAAATTATACGATATTAAAAAACAATATCATCAACTATCTAAAAGGAAAAAAAATATTTGGAAGACATGCTTATGCATGTGCAGATATATCTCAAAAATTAAATATTACATTAATCACAGAATACCCTTGGTCTAATCTTTTTGGGTACAATATGTTTCTAAGGCCAAAAGAATCAAAAGAAAATAATCAGATAGAAAACAATTGGACAATATTATGTGCACCTGGGCTACATATTGAAAACCCTAAAGAATACGGTCTTAACCAATCAAACTTTTCTATATTAAACTTTACAGAAAGGGTAATCATAATAGCGGGCACAGGATATACCGGGGAAATAAAAAAAGGCATTTTTTCTGTTCTAAATTACCTTCTGCCAACACAGAAAAATATATTACCTATGCACTGTTCTGCGAACATTGGAAAGAATAATGACACTTCTTTATTTTTCGGTCTTTCCGGGACAGGAAAGACAACACTTTCCGCAGACCCAAACAGAAGACTTATCGGTGATGATGAACACGGTTGGTCAGATACATCTATTTTTAATTTTGAAGGAGGATGTTATGCTAAATGCATTAATCTTTCATATGAAAAAGAACCCGACATTTTTTCAGCGATCAAAAAAGGAGCTTTATTAGAAAATATTAGCTTTAAACATAACAATGAGGTTGATTATAGTGATGGTTCGAAGACAGAAAACACAAGAGTTAGCTACCCAATTTTTCACATTAAGAATATTGCTAATCCATCTGTAGGCCCATTGCCAAAAAATATTTTTTTCCTAACGGCAGATGCATTTGGTGTCTTACCTCCAATATCTAGATTGGACACTAATCAAACTATGTATCATTTTATATCTGGATACACATCTAAAGTTGCTGGAACAGAAGACGGAATAAAAGAACCTGAAGCAACTTTCTCGGCTTGTTTTGGATCTCCATTCATGCCTCTTCATCCAACTTTTTACGCAAGAATGTTAGGAGAAAAAATGAAAAAAGAAAATGTCAATGTCTGGCTAATTAATACAGGCTGGTCAGGTGGTTCTTATGGGATAGGTAGCCGAATTCAGCTAAAATATACAAGAGCCATGATTAAAGCAGCAATGACAAATGAATTAGATAACATACAATACTTACAACATGAAACATTTGGCCTCAATATGCCCACTTCTTGTCCAAATGTACCTAAAGACATACTTAACCCCATTAACACCTGGAGAAATAAAGAAAACTATAAAAAAGAAGCAGAAAAATTAGCACAACTTTTTCATCAAAATTTTAAATCAATAGAGTCTTCTGTTAAAAGTGAATCAAATATAAGCCAAGCTGATTTGAAAAATATTGTACTGGGATCACCAAATAAAATATAAAAAAATCATGCATCTTTTTTTTTCTAAAAACATCAAAAAAGAAAAACAAATATTGTCACTAGATGAAAGCAGACATTGTTTGTTTTCATTAAGAAAAAAAATAAACGACACAATATTTATAACAGAAGGAAATGGTGTTTTATATAGTGCAAATATTTACTCCATAAGAAATCAAAGAATTGAATATAACAATCTGAAAATAATCTCACAAAAAAAAAACTCACCTAAAATTCACATTGCTATTGCTCCTACTAAAAACAAAAGTAGATTTGAATGGTTTTTAGAAAAAGCTACAGAAATAGGAGTTGATGAAATCTCACCCATCATCTGTGAAAATTCTGAACGAAAAATTATTAATGAAGCAAGATGTGAAAAAATTTTAATAGCAGCGATGAAACAGGCTCAAAATAGTATTCTGCCAAAACTCAATAAACTAGTGAAATTGGCTGATTTTTTTACAAAAAGACAACAAAACACATACATAGCACATTGTTATGATACCGAAAAAATAAATTTCAAGACTATTATGACAAACAACACAAAGGAAAAGATTACTATCCTAATTGGTCCAGAAGGCGACTTCACTAATCAAGAAATTATATTTAGTGAAAAAATGGGTGCACAACCCATTACTTTAAGTAACAATAGACTGAGAACAGAAACTGCTGCTATTATAGCATCAAGTATAGCCCAAACAACACTGTAAATTATATTTATTAACTTTGCACCACCATGTTTAACTATAGATATTAATATGATTCGATTGTTTTTTATATTAATGCTAATAAGCTCATACTCCATGTCTCAAAGTAGCTATGAGCTTGCTGTATTAAAATATCAAGGAGGTGGAGATTGGTATGCTAATCCTAGTTCACTGAAAAATTTAGCGATTTTCTGTAATCAGAATCTAAATATGAATATATCTCAAAAATATGATGTTGTCACCCCTAGTAGTCAAGAACTATTTAATTACCCTTACATCTATATGACAGGCCATGGAAATGTTTTATTTAGTGAGTCGGACGTCTTAAATCTTAGAAAATACCTGAAAGGCGGAGGATTTTTACATATAGATGACAACTATGGAATGGATCAATACATCCGAACTGAAATGAAAAAAATATTTCCGGATATAGATTTTGTCGAACTAACAAATGAACACGAGATATATCATAATATTTATGAATTTAAAAATGGATTACCTAAAATTCATGAGCATGACAACAAACCAGCACAAGGTCTTGCATTAATATATAAAAATAAGATCGTTTGTTTTTACTCCTATGAATCTGACTTAGGAGATGGCTGGGAAGATGCCAATGTTCATAAGGACCCTGAATATATAAGAAGAGAGTCACTAAAAATGGGAGCAAATATTTTAGCGTATATTATGAATCCAAATTCAATAAAATGAACGAACCCATCAGAAATATTATAATATTAGGACTAGTTGTTATATCATTTTTAATACTACCAAAAATTCAACTATTAATTGTATATTTTTTCATATCGACAGTTATTTCAATTAGTATTAACCCATTAAACAATCTTATTTGCAATATTAAAATTGCAAAATTCAAAATAAACAAATCAATATCTGCTGTTCTTTGTTTATTGTTATTTACTATGTTAACATCATTGATTATAGTAATAATATCTCCATTAATCATGAGAGAATTTAAAATTATTAGTTCAGTTAACTTAAATGAAATACAAGATTTTATAAATATTTTAACAAAAGATATTAATGAAAAATTTGGAACAACAAACATCAAATTAGGGGATTATTTTTTAGAATTAATAAACCTCTTGAATATGTCTTCAATTAGTGGCATTTTTCAGTCAATGTTTTCTGTGTTTGGAAATTTATTACTTGCAATTTCTTCTATTTTATTTATATCTTTTTTCTTACTAAGAGATAAAAACCTCCTTAAAGAAAAAGCAATACAAAAAATGTCTCTTTTAATACCAAAATCAAAGGAAAAAATAAATACAATTATTTATTTTATACGGAGATACTTTTTAGGATTATGTCTTCAAACAAGTATAATGTTTTTACTATTTGGCATAGCAATGATGATTTGCAATATTCCGAATCCTTGGACATTTGCTTTATTTGCAGCAGTTATAAATGTGATTCCATATTTTGGCCCATTAATTGGATTTCTATTCACCATCATATTAGTTGGAACATTTCAACTAGAATTAAACATGGGGAGTTCCATTTGGCCACTAATTACTAAATGTTTTTTCCTCTTTGGAACTGTTCAGATAATTGACAATTTAATACTACAACCCACTATTTTTTCTAGAGCACTAAAAGCACATCCATTAGAAATATTTTTTATTATATTTAGTGCTGGTTTTATAGGAGGGATTATGTGGATGATTATCGCTATGCCAATATATACAATTCTGAGAATTGTTTTTTCTGAACTAATAACTCAACCTAGATAAATTCACTGTGTCTAAATCTGAAAAAAATGACTTAGTCTTAAAAATTAAAGGACTCAATTGCTTATCTGACTGTATAAATGGAACATGACTTCTATATGATTTCAAAAATCGTGTTAAAAAATCAGATGTTTGAATACTACGTAAGTCTAACGCCTGTGATGCATTTAGCAATTCAATAGCTAAGATTGTATTTACATTTTCAACAATTTTAAAAAGCTTTGTTGCAGAATTTGCTCCCATACTAACATGATCCTCTTGACCATTGGAAGAAACTATACTGTCAATAGATGCTGGAGTTGAATATTGTTTATTTTGGCTAGCTATCGATGCTGCGGTATATTGAGTAATCATAAATCCTGAATTTAAACCGGGATTATCAATTAAATAAGATGGTAACCCTCTTTCTCCTGAAATCAATTTAAATACTCTTCTTTCTGAGATACTACCAAGTTCACTTAAAGAAAGTGATAAATAATCCATTGAAAGAGCTAAAACTTGCCCATGAAAATTACCGGCAGAAATAATTTTCTGACTCTCTGCACAAATATTTGGATTATCAGTGACTGAATTTATTTCGATATTAAATACTGACTGAACATGTTTAATAACATCTAAACTAGCACCATGTACTTGAGGAATACATCTAAAAGAATATGGATCTTGAATATATTTTTCGTTTTTAAAAAAACTACTACTACCCTTTAATATTTTTAAAATTAATTGAGATGTTATTTTCTGTCCTTCATGAGGTCTTATTTCAGACACTAGAGGGTCAAAAGGTTTTTTACTACATGAAAATGCTTCCAATGACACAGAAGAAATAATATTAGAAAGATAATATAGTTTTTCCGACTCTAAAAGACACCATATACCATATGCTGTCATAAATTGCGTTCCATTCAATAATGCTAATCCTTCTTTAAAGGATAAATCAATGGGAGTTTTATTTATCTTTTTTAAAGCTTTCTTGGATGACATTACTCTACCATTTAAACTAACCTCACCTTGACCTAATAAAGGTAAAGCAAGATGAGCTAAAGGAGCAAGATCACCAGATGCCCCAAGTGAACCCTGTTCAAAAATAATTGGAAAAAAATCATTATTATAATAATCTATTAATTCTTGAATTAACTCTAATCTAACTCCAGAATAACCAAAACTTAATGATCTTATTTTCAATAATAAAATAATTTTAACAATTACATCAGGGATTCTTTCCCCAGTTCCACAAGCATGGGAAAGTATTAAATTGCGTTGTAAAGTATTAATTTCCTCTTTATTTATAGATGTCCCACACAAGGATCCAAAACCTGTATTTACTCCATAAATTAAACTATTTTTTTTCAGAACTTCTTTTTTTAAAAAATTCCGTGATTTTTTTATTTTGGTAATAGCAGTAGCTGACAATCTAATTTTTTTGCCACTAGCCAATAATGACCTAATATCAGATAAAAGCATTTTCTTTTTACTAATATCAAACTTATTCTTCATGATTCAACAATTTGATAAATTCTAACATACTCAAACGATCTTGTTTACCAGTATTCATATTTTTTACAGTCAATAACTCTAAATTAATCTCTTCTTCTCCTATAATAACTACAAATTTAGCACCTCGTTTATCTGCATAAGACATTTGTTTACTAATTTTTAAATTCGATGGGTACAACTCTGCAGATTTACCACAACTTCTTAGCTCTGAAATATATGACTGAGAAACTATTGATTCTTTTTCGCCAAAATTAATAAAAAGGACATCCAAATTATTATTGATTTTATCATCAAACAAATTCAACTCATCCATTTCTAAATATAAACGATCTAATCCAAATGAGACCCCCACCCCACTAACACCTCGAAGATCATATTTTTCGGTTAAATTATCGTATCTGCCTCCTCCTGCTAAACTATTTGCAGATCCATATGAGACGACTTCAAATATTGCCCCTGTATAATAGTCTAGCCCTCTAGCAAGAGACAAATCGAAAATTAAATTATTGACACTACTTGATTTTCCTATTACAAAAGATAATTCGTCCAGTCCTTTTAATAATATTTGATTATCCTGATTTATTTTTCCCAACAAATACTCTTTCTTATCTAAGAAAGAACCTTCAAATAAAAATAATTCCTGCATCATTTGGATGAAATCTTCTTGATATCCAGCGTCTAATAATAATTCGCCTACTCTTTCAATACCAATTTTATCTATTTTATCTATTATAATACAAAAAGATGAAAATGAACCAACAGATGAACCTTTTCCTTCTATCCAAATTCCTTCTAAAATTTTTCTATTATTAATTTTAATTAATAAATCATTTAAACCTAATGATCTAAATATAGAATTCATTAGATCTAATAAATCAACTTCCAACCACAATGAACTATCACCTATAATATCAGCATCACATTGTGTAAACTCTCTTAATCTACCCTTCTGAGGCCTATCAGCTCGCCAAACTGATCCAATTTCATATCTTTTAAATGGAAAAGTGATTTCAGATTGATGTTCTGCTACATATTTTGCAAAAGGTATAGTTAAATCATATCTAAGTGATTTATCAGAAATTAAAGAAGTGAAATCTATATCTTTAAGATTTAATAAATCAGATGATCCCGTTTCTCTATTATTATAGTTCTCTTTTAATTTTGTAAAATAATTACCACTTTTTAATATATTAAAAATCAATTTATCCGCAGCTTCACCATAACTAGAGGTGCTTTTTGTCATAGAAGCTGTTTGAATTGAAGAAAAACCAAAAAGCAAAAATTGTTCTTTTACTTTAGATAATATATATTCTCGTCTTCTCTTTTCAAAAGGAGAAAAGTCAGGCATACCACTGATGGAAAAATTTCTCTTCATTTTTTTTATTACAAATATCGACATAAAAATAAATAATCTTTAATGTTATGAGTTATATATATTAATTTTGCTTTTTAAACAACATCACAGATATGAAACAAATAATCTACACACTATTGGTAATAAGTCAATTAACCATGGGTCAAGAAACTATTATAACTACAAAAATTCCAAAAAATATTAGCGCGGAAAAAATAATTAAAAAATATATAAAAAGTATTGGTGGAGAAGAAAACATTAAGCAAATAGAAACATTAAAAAAGAAGTTTATAGTGAAAATTGATAATGTTGCAGATTTACACATGACGGGAGAAGTATTATATAAAACTCCAAATCTATATTCTTCAGAATTAAAAATAGAGTCACTTGGTCAGATACAATCAACAAAATATGATGGTGAAAACTGTGTCATGAAAAGATATCAAAATAATGAAGTAATTAGTCAAAAAATTGACGGCAAGTTACTGAATGAAAAAATAAAAGGATTCTATCCATTTCCTATATTAGAAGCAAAAAAAAATAATTCATCATTTAAAATAATAGAAAAGCATATTTCAGAAAAAACTACAACATATAAACTATATCTTGAAGACATATCAACCACAGATAGTCTTTTTTTCTTTTTTGATGCAAAAACTTATTATTTATCTAAAAAAGAAGAAATAAGTGGAAAAACTATAAAAACAACAGAATACAAAGAACACAAAGAGATTAATGGTGTCATTTTCCCCTTTGTGGAAATATCTACGATTGAAATTGAAAAAAATATTGCACAAAAAACTACAAATGAGATTATAGATATTATTATAAATAAACCAACTGGCTTAAATGCATTTCAATAAAAAAGGGCCTTTTAGGCCCTTTTTTAAAATCAATCAATCTATTATTTTTTCTTGACTAATGGAAGTCCAGTTCTTTCGCTTTCAACTACCTTTCTATCACCTGGTAGATCACAAGAGTTTGATCTTTCATCACCTGCGAAATAATAAATTGTTTGTTGTCTGCCACCTCTTAAGGTAACATCTTTTGAATGTAAATAGTAAGTTTTTCCTTTACTATTTTTGTGTGAATAACCCATAATTAAGTAATTTTTTAATTTTTAACTGATATGAATATACTAATTATTGTGGAATTCTTATCTAAAAATTACTTTTTTTTTTGTTTTAAAAAGCTTTTTTAATACATCCACATCAAATTTATTATTATTTCAATAGATAATTAATGAAATTTAGACTTAAATATGATTAAATTTACAAAGACAATATGCAACTTTATTCACAATTAATTAATCAAGGAAAATTATTATTTAAGTATAGAGGTCAAACACCTATTATACTGTTATTTATTGCAATACCTATGATTATACAAACCTCTTTTTATAATCAACACTCAACAAGCATACAAAACACAGGTATCATAATAAGTATTTTAGGTTTACTCATGAGATATTACACTATTGGATCTACTCCGAATGAAACATCCGGTAGAAATAGAAATAAACAAATTGCGAAAAATCTAAACACCACCGGAATATATTCACTCATGCGACACCCATTATATATGGCTAATTATATAATCTGGCTAGGTCTTGCGATATTTTCTTTAAGTTATTTATTTATCATTATTACAACAGTATTCTTTATCTTACAATACGAAAGGATTATCCTAAAAGAAG
>NZWM01000049.1 GCA_002698365.1 Flavobacteriales bacterium
CATCATTCACTTCATATTTATATGCCCACCAATCTGAAAAAGTAGATGCGCTTGCACCATGGTCTTTTAATTCGTCTGCAATTTTATAACCTTCTAGAATATGTGTAAAAGTGTTAATTTTAAAATCAAATTTATTAGCTAATTCCATTAGCATCAAGATTTCAGATTGTATATATGAATGACATGTAATAAATCTTGTATTATTTAGTATTTCAACTAAAGCATCTAATTCCAAATCTTTTCTAGGTTTCGGTATTCTTTTGTTTTTGTTATATTCTTTTTGATTTTTATTATATTCTTTTGCACGTATAAAAGCATCTTCTATAATCTGTTCAACACCCATTCTAGTTTGGGGAAAACGAGTTCGATATCTACTGCCCCAATTGGATTGTTTGACATTTTCACCTAATGCAAATTTAATAAACGGTTTAGCGTTTTCATATTTTAAATCTTCTGCTATTTTACCCCATCTCAACTTGATAATTGCTGATTGCCCACCAATTGGATTGGCGGAACCATGTAGTAATTGAGCTATTGTCACCCCGCCTGCTAATTGTCTATAAATATTTATATCATTAGCATTAATAGCATCTCCAATTCTAACCTCAGCAGTTACTGATTGTGTCCCTTCATTTACACCTCTACTTATCGCAATGTGTGAATGTTCATCAATAATCCCAGAAGTGATATGCTTATTTGATGCATCAATAATTTCAACTTTTTTTGGAGATTGAAATATACGTGTGCTTAAATTTTTACCTACAGCTATTATCTTTCCTTTTTCAATTGCTACGTCACAGCTATCTATTATTCCTGAGGATTCGTTGGTCCAAACAGTAGCGTTTTGAAATAGTATTGATTTTTGAGGTGGTGTTTTGGATAAACCATATGCCATATTTGGGTATATTATCTTGCTATGCTTTTTATTATTCGTTACTTGTTTTTCGGATTGTAAATTGCTTGACTTGAGTTTAAGCATCTTCCATATTCCCCAGTTACCTAATGAATCATAAAATTCTCCTTGCATTAAGGAATCCGAAAAAATACCACTAAAAAAATGTCCTTTTTTATGAAAGTTTATTTTTTGATCAGTTATTTCTATTTTTTTGATCTGGTCTTTAACCAGAGAGTCATTTCTAATTTTAATTTTCTGATTCTCAATATATAACTCTACCTTATTTAGCTCTTGATCATTAACATAAAATGTATATTCACCAACTAAATTATTAGTATTCATATTGCTTACATCAAACTTTTTTCCGTTAATCCAATTTTGATGAATACAGAAATCATGTTCAAAAAGGTCCCCACTAAAAATTAAAAAATTTGCTTTTTTACCTTTTTCAATTGACCCGACTTGATTATAGATATTTAAAAAATTTGCTGGATTATAAGTTAATGTTTTTAGTATTTGATTTTTTGTGACACCTGTTGATATAATTGTTTGAATATTTTTTAAAAAATTTTCAAACTCTTTGATGCCATCAGTAGTGATAGCAATATCTATATCATTATTTAATAAAATTGACACATTGAATGGTGCGGTATCAGCATGTTTTAAGGAGGCTAAGGAAATATCATTATTTTCATAAGGGTCATTACTAATTTTTAGACTTGGAAAATTAATTGGCACAATTAATTCCAATGATAGTTGTTTAATCTCATGAACTCTTTTATACTCATCACCACTTGTTTTAATTATATAATTTTCACCAAATTCATCACCAATTTTATGAGCTCTAAAAATAGATTGATAATCGTTTACTTCAAAAATTTTAGGAAGATGAATTTTTTCACTAAAAGCCTTAAGAGAATTATTAAAAATTTTATTTTGATTTTGGTACCAGTTTAAATCATAATATGCTTGTCTTAAAAGCGCTATTGAACCCATTAGAGATTTTGGATAATCAGTTGTTGAGGAACCCCTATCAAATGAGAAACACAATGCTGCTTGGTCTAAAAGAATTGATTTATGAGGCTTGTTATAAGACAAGAGTATTAAGCTGGATGAACCTCTTATGATACCATCTTGATTAAATGTATTTAGTGTTCCAAAACCATTGTTGATAAAACTTTCTGCTTGTTTCACATTGATCTTAAAATTATCTATTGCATTTTTTTCAATATTTAAAGCTGGATTCCAAGAACCTAATTCTGATTCATTTGTTTTGGAAATTTGACCATAATTAGTAAATATATCTATGAAGGATGGACAAATTGTATAGCCATTTAAATCAATAATTTTTGCATCTTCGGGTATTCTTATTTGTTGACCCACTTTGATGATTTTGTCATTCTTGATTAATAATGTGCCATTTTCTATCTTATTATTATATGTTATGTGTATGTCCGCGTTAATAAACGCATGTGTTATTTGATCTGTTTCATGAACACCATTTATAGGAAAGTTTTCTTGCGTCAATGAAACAAGAGGAAATAATAATACTAGTATTAATTTTTTCATATTTAAAATATATTCAATAATTGCAAATATAATAGTTTAATGTCTAGTAGAGGGGCTTAAGATTACTGCGCATTATTTTAGGCTGATTAAGGAAGATGTTTCCAACAATCAGGAAAAGTTTTTAAAAATAAATCAGTTCTATAGGTACTCCTAATGTTTGATTTTCTTCAATAGTAAAGTTGCAATCCTCATATTGAGGAGCAGAAAAGCCAATTGATGGATTGTTAGAAAAGCCAAATCCTTCTATTGGCATTCCCAACCAGTTAACATCAAGCTCTTCATTTTCGTTTTCGTCATGAAATATGCTAATAGCATAAGTTCCAGGATTGACATTTTCTATTAAAACAATCATCGCATTATCTGTAATTATTACAGTAGAATCTTTATATGTGTTATTCTCATCTTCAAATGAGTCAGCATTATCAAAGATTGCAATTGCTAATTGACCATTTGTATTGTTGAGTCCAGAGACTTCCAATTGAATATTTGTTGTTTCTTGATTCATATCATGTGCTTCTACTTCAGGTGTGTCCCCAAACTCATCTTTATTACAACCTATATTGACAATTAAACAATACAAAAAAAAGAAAATTAAAAATTTATTCAGATTATTTATATACATAATAGACGTATTATTTAATGTAGCATAATATAGTTATTGTAATAAGATTTTTTTGATGACAGTTCCATCGTTATATATATCGAACAATATTTTGTTGTTTGATTCTTTGACTGGTTTTCCCAATATGTTTATTGTTTTTACGATGTTTTTATTTTTTAAATTTGTACTGTTTTCTACATCTAACATTTGCATTAATAAATTATCAATGTGGTTAGTTATTTCTGCGCAATCAATGACTCCACCTTGATGCGCATAAGTTATTCCCTGTAATGGAGGAGTTTCATTCTCATCATATATGCAGCATGAATTGTCTCCACAATACGCGGAACATCCTAGTTCATAATTAATCGCAGATTGATCACCACAACACAGGTTGGCACGTAGTACATAGCTTTGTGCAAAACCACCATTTTCTCCACACCCTCCATAGAATTGTCCCCAGAAACTTGGTGTATTTTGGGTTCCCCCCATTTGACTAAAATTAGGCACATTAGGCATGCCATGTTCTTCAACCCATTCTATGGCTACTTCATCTGTAGATTCACCATCTCCCACATCCATTGCCAATACAATCACATCACCATTATTTTGTCCATAGTTTTGATATAATGATTCAATACATGGTGATGAAGCCATGCAGCTTCCACAAGTGAGCAAATAAAAATCAAGCACTACAATTTTACCACTATATAGATAATTATTTAATGTATGTAAATCCCCATTTGTGTCCGAAAAGTTAATAAATCCACTTGGCATAAAACCTTCATTACATTGTGCATTTATGTGAGTAGTAAAAATTAGAAACAAACAGGCAAATAGTATTTTTTTCATAGTTAGGATAGATGTTATATTAAAATGTGGAATTCTAGTATTTTGTGGGATTTATATTGAATTAATAGATTTAATGTAAATTTAATTTTTCTAATGTTATTTGTAAAGTTTCAAAGTATTTTTTTTCATGTCCCATGTAACATTCTGAAATTTTGTCAATAAACTTATGCCTAATAATGATGGGTTATTTCCTTCTTGGTCAATACTTGCAATCACATTTTGAATTGTGTATTGTCCGATTTGAATTTCTTTTAAAATCACAAGTTTAGCTTCTATGTCACCACCAATTCCTATAGCTTTATGCTCTTGATTTAAATCTGTATATTGTACACCTGATCTGACTAATCTTCTCCATTCTTTTAATCCGATTGATAAGATTTCAGCACCCGTGTCAAATATAAAGTCTGTATCTATAGCGTTAATTTTAAGTGTAATATAATATAAGTTTTGTGAGCGGTCTTTTTTTAAATTTATGATTGTATATTCTTTGGGCCCTATCACATCTTCTTTGTTGTAAAATGTTTTTGCAATTGCTTTGTCAGTTGTTTGACCATTTTGAAAATGACGTTCCAGTTTATGTAAATGTGTTTCCGAGTACATAACCCCGTTCCACTGTTTTCCATTTTTCCATTCTCCTTCAAACACATCTCCTTCCAACCAGCTATATACTCCTTTCCATTTTTTCCCATTTTTCCATTCTCCTTCAAACACATCTCCTTCTACCCAGCTATATATGCCCCTCCAAGGTTTTCTATTTTTCCATTCTCCTTCAAACACATCTCCATGACCCCAAGTATATATGCCGGTTCCATTATTACAACCGTCTTTAGGCACACAGTATTGTGACAACATAATAGTTGGCAATAAAATAAGTAATGTGATTATTTGTTTCATTTATGCACAGTTTACACATTTTCTACTTTCGGGAATGATTAATAATCTCCCTACCGGAATCATGTTTTGACATTTTATACATATGCCAAAATTTGCTTTTTTCATTTCTCTTTCAGCTATTTTTAATTTTTTTAATTTTTCTTCGGCTTTTTTTAATGCTAATTCTGTTACACTTTTATTATTAATGGCATCCATCCTAGATACTCTACCAATTGCATTTTCAGGCGCTATTGGTTTGCTTAATTCTTTGTATTCTTTTATGGATGAGATAGTGTTTTGTATTTCTTTTTTTATTCTAGTTTGAATTTTCAGTTTATTTTTTTCACTAAGTTTACTCATAATTATCTTAAAAGATAGTAAGAAAAAATAAATTATATGTATTTAACATTTCAGCATAACTAAGATATATCAAAATATGATTTCACATATAAAATTTTGTACTATTGTTATTATGTCTTTGTTTTACATGGGAGTAGGTTTAGCTCATTTTATATCTCCTGAAAAATTTCTATTGATTATGCCTCCCTATCTTCCGTATCATTTGGAACTTATCTACATAAGTGGTTTTATAGAAATCTTGCTTGGTGTTTTATTGCTAATAAAGAGATGGCGCGTATTTGCAGGAGTTGGACTAATAATATTATTGATTTCAGTTTTTCCAGCAAATATATATTTATATAGCTCGGATATTGCTAGGGATGCATATGGTCAAATATCAAAATCAGATGCATTAATAAGAATGTTTTTCCAATTACCTTTGGTTATGATTGCTTATTGGCATAGTCAAAAAAACACCTCTAAACAGATTTCATATCTGTATATATTTATATCTGTTATTACTATTTTGTATTTTAGCTATATATTATTTTAATATTTGTGTTTTTTTAACACTTCCGTCACGATAAATATTGATGTTAAAACCATTTTGTTGTTTTTCACGTCCTAGTATATCGATAGTTTTAACAAGTTCCTTTTCAAGCATTAAGTCTTTATTCATTTCTAGCGGCCATGCTGCTATTTGCATAAAGAAATCCCATATTTGTTCATCTGCAAAACTAGGCCATGTGTGTGCCATTCCATTTGCAACATATAGTCTTAATTCTGTTGATGTATTACTAGTGCAACTAAAATATTGGGTAACATCGGTTGAATAGTCAAATCCAAAATTAATTGTTTCTTCATTTGTGCAACCGTGCATGTTACTCCAAAAATCCATAATTGTATAAATATCTGGAGCTCCTCCCCAACCCTCACTCACATAGCCCATAGATCCATCCATAGGCACGATATCATCATTTGTCCCACTAATTTGCATTACTGGTATCATTTCAGATGGGTTGCATTCATCCCAGTCTGGCCCACTCATTGTACCTGTTACTGAAGCAATTGCTTTAAATATTTCTGGAGCATGACATGCTAATGACCAGCTCATGAAACCACCATTAGAGAAACCACATGAAAATGTTTTATTAGGATCTAAATCGTATTCTTCTTGAAGAGATAAGGCTAGATTAGACAAGAATCCCAAATCATCAACCGTTGTCATTGAAGTATTAAAATTTGCATTCCAGTGGTTGGCTCCAATCATATCAGTTAGTCCGTTGGGATAACATATTACAAATCCATGCTGATCAGCTTGTTCTTGAAATAGACCAATCATATCTGATCCAGAACCCCAATAGCCATGTAATACAAACACAAGCGGAGCATTTTCTGGTAGGTTCTCAGGAACATATAAAAAATATTCTCTTTCTTGTTTGTCCCAGTCATAAAATAGTGGTGTAATACAAGAGTCATCATCTATGGTAGCTAATTCATTATAATTAATTGCATCTTGATTAGTGCATCCTGGGATTTCCCATTCACAAGGATCAGTATTAACTTCAAATGTCCAATACGCCCAAGTTCCATCAGTTAATTCATATGTCTCTGGAGATTTTGTGTTATTTACATTAACAATTATGTATCCATCGTTCCAGCCGTCTCCATAACTGTCGTATGCCCCAATCATGTAGCACCCATCACTTGGTAGACATGCCTCAAAATTAATTGTTTCATAATTATTTGCACCTAGAAATCCCATTATTTGATTTTCTGGACTCGGATTTTCTGTCATCCAGGTATTATAATCCCATAATCCCCAAGCCATTTCATAAGCCCATTCTCCAGTAGTGGTTGATATAGATATTGGATATTCACCTTCATCACATTGTCCAATCACAATAAAAGGAATAATTAAAAAGTAAATTAATTTTTTCACATTATATTTTTTGATTAATATGTACAAATATATCTTTTTTAATTTTTATCTCAGATATTTTTTGTCAATGTAAAAAGTTCCAAATGGAATCATAGATGCGATTAGAATAATGAAAGTTGTTTTTTGGTTCCAGTTTTTGTTTTCATCTTGAAAAATGGCAAAAAGTAGTCGATGTATGAAAAAGGGGACAATGTCTTTTGGCGGAGATTCGGCGCGGGATTTACTTAGTAGTTTAACAATAAGGCAGAAAATTATATATGCAATAAAGAAAATGCCATGAGGCATTCCCATCATTTTCACCAGAATGTCATTGTGTAAAAGATATTTTAATGGTACACCGATGAAGAGTAAAGCTATATATGATATTCCCTCTAAGAAAGCAATAATTCTAAATATTTTTAGACTTGAATAGTTCATTGATATGTAATCCTTAGTTTATGATTTTTTTTAAATATACTTATAATTAATGTCGATATTTTTTTTGGAATTAAAAGTTTGATTTTGCAATCATTTTTCAAATCACTTTCAATAATAGTAAGCTTATATTTTTTTATTACTTGCATTACATTATTTAATTCAGCGTAATTAAAAAGAAGAATGTATTCTTCGGTAATATCTTTTTCTATAATATTAACTCCCTCAAGAGTTAGTTTTGTTGCTGTTTGATAAGATCTAATTAAACCAGGTATGCCTAATTTTATTCCACCAAAATAACGCACTACTACAATTAAAATATTTGTCAATTCAAATTTTTGTATTTGTCGTAGTATTTGTTTGCCCGCAGTGGAAGAAGGTTCGCCATCATCATTAAATCTATATGTTGATCTATCATGGTGCAGAATATATGCATAGCAATGATGATTAGCGGAATTGTGTATTTTCTTAAGTTCTTTGATTTTTTTATTTACATCAGATTGATTTTTTATTATAAAGGAATATGCAATAAATTTACTTCCTCGCTCATTATATGTTGCGGTATTATTGGATTCAATTTCCTTATATGTCTGATCAAATAGCATACGAATTATCAAATTAAAAAAAGCAAGCCGAAGCTTGCTTTTTTATCATTCTGAAAAAAAGAATTAGATTTATAAAAGTGGATTTAATTTTTTACCTTTTTTCTTCTTTTTCCCAGTTTCTTCCATCATGACTGGAGCTGTAGAATTGGTTGGAGTTGCAGAATTCATATAGTCTTTAAAGTTGATGATTTTTTCATCATCTCTTAACACAGAATGTCCATCATCTCGACCATTGTCAGTTATAAATGTTATTAATTTATCATTGACATCAAAAACAAAATATACATCATGTAATTTTCCTACATATTTCTCATTTCCTGATTTTTCAGAACCTAAGAAATCTTTTGATTCAGGAGCTATTTCTCTTTCTTTGATTTTGTATTTATATGTAACAATTTTATAGCCAGTAGTTTCTTGTACATATATGTCATATGGCATAAAACCAATTTTATCTATCACTTTATTGATAGATTCTCCTCTATTTACATTTAGTAATGAATCTACATTAGTAAATTTTGGATGCATTACCACAGAACAAGATGTTAAAAAGAGTCCTGCGAATAAAATAATAAACGTTTTTTTCATAATTTTTTTAGTTTAATAGTTAATAATTGTTTATTTAAAAAACCACTTTAGTCCAAATACTAAAGCAGTGTAAGTGTTATAATTTTCTTCCTCTTCCCAATCATACATAAAATAGCCGGTATCAACCCAGGTTGACCCCGTCCAATAATCATACTCCCAATATCCGTTCTCAACGTATGTTTCTATTTCTCTTTCAAGTGTTGACATTTGGGAATAGGTCAGTAATTCAGTGTAAAATGCAAAATTCTTCCATCCATAGGATACTCCAAGTGCACCTACAAATTCACCATGGAAACCCAAATCAGCACCTCCACCAATATATATATTTAAAGGCATGTCGAGTATTCTGTAAGAAAGATCTAATCTTGCTGGAATCACAACTTCATATGTTACATCTAGTTCAGCACTTATGTTTGTTCCATAATTTGCAGAAAGAGAAATGGCAATTTTATCTGTTATTGGTTGTGTGAAATATAAGCCAGAGAACAACATGCCACTCGTGCTAATCCCATTATTAATTGCTATTTTTTTTGTTGACTGTGCATTTATGTTTAAACTTATAAACAATGCTATAAATACTAGTATTATTTTTTTCATATTTTAAAATATTTAAATTGTAGTAATGGGGGTACTAATAATAATTTGCACGAATTTAATTATTTTTCACATCAGAACAATCGTTCTGGTTTTTTTAATTGGTATAATCATTTTTTATTAATTGTATAACAGATTTAAGCATCTATATTTGAATGTTGTCGCTTATGACTTTCAACGAACTCTTTAAATGCATTTAGGTATATTGTAGTTTGTGTTTGGAAAGCATCAGTATTCAATCCTGCAGGTTCAAAAAAAGCTATTATTTTCATGATTCCATGAAATTGGAATTCTTGTTGATTTATAACTAATGTTTTGTATCCTGAAATTCTCTCGTGTTTTTGTGTCATTATATTCAATGTGCCAGGCATTTCATACAATATTGTGAGGCTATCAGGTAAATTATTAGATTTTAGTGTTCCATAGATTTCCATCTCTTCATTACCTGTGTCCCAGATAAATTTATATTTTGCTCCTTTTTCACCATCTTTTCCTTCAGTTAAAATAATCTCTTTTGTCCCAGGCATATATTCTTTCATTGTATAGATGTTGGCAAACAATCGATTTACTAATTCAATAGGCTGTTCCACTTCTATTGTTTCAGTGTACTTGATACTTCCTTTACTAAATAATAAAATAGATAATAAAAATATAGGAATGATAATTAAAATAGTGATTAAAATTTTCAATGCTATTTTCATAGTGCTTATTTTTTGCTTAAGACATCTATTTTTTCTTTTAATTGTGCTATTTCTTTTTGTAAGCTTTTGATGTTGTCCGCTAGTTCACTAATGATCTTTGCTAAATTTGAACTCTTTTCACTTGTTTTTTCTTTAATAGGCACTTGTGGTAAAACAGGTTTTTTAGAATTAGAGTATCCAATTCCGGTATTACTTTTATAGACCATGAAATAAGATTTAAATTAACTTAATGCATTTAATATAGTAAATTTTTAAGTTATTTTTTTGCATTTGGATTGATGATAAATCTTTTGGCTGATGTTCCATCACTATATAGCTCTATGTAAATATTAGAATTGGTGTTTTTTCGACCTAATAAATCTATTGTATATATTGTTTTTTTATTTTCTATCGTTGATTCGTTTATAGACGTGTTGTTAATTAATCCGTTGATGTCATATTGGTTAAAAAAATCCCAAATCTTTTCAGATGCATTAAAATCTTGATTCGTATTATTTGCAGTTAATGGAATAAGTGCTCCTGGCCACGTATGGCCACCATTAATTATTTTATAAAATTCTACTGATGAATCATTGGTCCCATTTTGATAAATATAATGTTCCGCAGTGCATAAGTCAAGTAAGTTGATATCAGGAATATTATTAAACTCGGGTACAGTATTACAGTTGTTAAAATTAACCCAAAACGAAATCACATTATCAATAGATTCAATGCTCAATAAGTTATTGCCGTCATATAGTACTGTTGGATCTGCAGTTCCGTGGATTTGCATTACTGGTACTGGTCTATCTGGGTTGCAAGATGTGATTTGATTTGTAGACATGCTTCCAGTCACCGAAGCAATAGCAGCAATTTTATCGCTTAATTCACATGCTAGTCGATAACTCATAAATCCACCATTTGACATTCCCATGCTATAGACTCTATTTAGATTAATATTAAACTCTAGTGCAATTTGATCAATTAATGTACTTAAGAATCCAACATCATCTACTTCTGAAAGTTCACCACTATTCCAAAATTGAAAGCCATTAAGATCCGTAGTTCCTTCTGGATGTACTAAAATAAAACCTTCTTCATCAGCAATGGGGTAAAAATTACTATATATCATTTGTTGCCCAGCGTTACTACTGTATCCATGTAAATTTAAGACTAAAGGTGTCTCTATGTTTGTTGAATATGATGCAGGAACATATAATATATAAGATCTTTCTAGTCCGTTATGCATTATAGTTGTTTCGGTTACTTGTTGACAGAATAGAAAATAGGGTGCAGATAGTATTATAAATAGAATTTTTCTCATTTTATTAAAAATAATTATGAATTTGAAAACAAATATAATTACTTTCAAACATTAATTATATGAAATTTAATTATGTTAAAATTAAAATTAGCCACTGACCCTCGTTGGGTAAATTTAGCAGAAAAAGAATTATCCGAAATTCTTACAGATCATGCGTATTGTGAACAAAAAGCAGCAACATCCTGTATTTCTTTAATAGTTGTTTATCCTGATTTAAAGGATTTGGTGAAAAAATTAACACCTATAGTGTCTGAAGAGTGGAGTCATTTTACAATGGTTTTAGACGAAATTCATAAAAGAGGCTATGATTTGGGTTTTCCCAGAAAAGATGAATATGTTAATGAATTATTACGTTTTCAAAATAAAAATGCAGATCGAAATGTGGTTTTGGTAGAAAAATTATTAACTAACGCATTAATAGAGGCTAGAAGTTGTGAGCGCTTTAGATTGCTTTCATTGGAATTAAAAGATTCGTATTTAAAGAAATTTTATCATGATTTTATGGTTTCTGAAGCTGGTCATTATAGAGTTTTTATGGATTTAGCAAAAATTTATAAAGATAAAGCTTATGTTGAAAGTAGGTGGCAAGAGTATTTGAATCATGAAAAAGAAATTTTAAATAACATCGAACTTAGGGGTGATAGAATGCATTAAAAAAAAAGGAGGGCTAACCCTCCTTTTTCTTAAAAAAATAAATTACTATTATTCAATAATAATTAATTTTTCACTTTTATAATTTTCTGTTTTTAGATTCAAAATATATGTTCCAGCTGCTGTTTGTATATCAATTGGATAATAATGGTTCATAGAGTAATTGTTTATTGTTTCATTATATATTTTTTCCCCTAATAGATTAAATATTTCTATATCTATATTTTTAAAATTATTATTTATTAATAATTCAAATTGACCATTATTAGGATTTGGATAAATTTCAACATTTATTGATTCGGTTTCATTTATGTCTGAATTGTTATTTTCAAATCCGCATAATTCAATATTATCATACCATGTTTTTCCACTACATCCTGATCCAGCACAAAATCCATAGAAATTTAGTGCATCTAATATGTTTGATGACCCAGCTGATCCATCACTCCATGTCCATGTATAAATAAATTCATTATTATAATAAAGACTAATGATGTCATTGTCAATATCTATTTCATGACGTACTTCTGTCCATGTATCATATACGGCATCAAAATATACTGGTGTGTCAAAATCTATATATGACTGTTCTCCAGAACTTGCAGAAGCAAACAATACTTGAAATGCCCAATTTGAATTCGCTGCATCATAATTATGTAACATATTATAATAACTTCCAGCATTATCAGATGAAGGGATGTACATATAAAATATAACTTCTCCAGATCCTGAGTCTATTAATGGGTCAAACATGTGAAGTACATCATCACCTTGTTCCACCAGGATTGATTGGTTACTCATGAACGAAAAATCATCAGTAACATCTACACCTGAGTTTGTGCCATCCCATCCTATCCATGCATTTGATTGTGAATCGATATTGCTGTCATCATAACTTTCAAAATCTTCAAACCATGTTTGATTATTACATGGTTCCCATGAATATGAATATTCGCAACTTCCATCATTAATAATGGCGTCAGGGTTATAGTTTTCAGCATTTGGGTCAGTACATCCTTCTAGATATTCACATGAGTCATTATCTGTATTTGCATTTGGGTTATAGTTTTCAGCATTTGGGTCAGTACATCCTTCTATAATTAATGTTATGCAACTGCCGTCATCTACGTTAGCATCAGCGTCATATTCAAGATAATTTGAGTCTGTGCAACCCAAGTATTCACAGGATCCATCATTTGTATTGGCATCTGGATTATAGTTATCAGCGTTTGCATCAGTACAACCATAAATCGGCTCCCCAACACTAACACAAAAATCATATGATCCTGAACATGGGCCATCTTCGCCTCCAGTTACACAATCTCCAAATGCTGGATTGGTTTCCTCAAATAAGACATCTCCACTTTCATTTGTTATAGAAAAAGGAGCACCATCTACAGTACATGTAAACTCTGATCCACTAAGGCCATCACCATAACTGTCTGTAATAGTAAATGTATAGCAACCTGCGCTTAAGCAAATCTCTTCTTGTTGAACACTACCCCCTTCTTCCATTGTGTCAGATGTGCTTCCCCCTGGATATGTTCCTGTATTTACCTGTGCTACTACTATGCCATTTTCATTTATTATTTCCCAGCTTATTTCTTCTCCATAACAATCTAAGTGTAGATCTAAAACAACATTGTTGTCACAAGAATACTCACAAGATCCGTCATTTACTGTTGCGTCAGGATTGTAATTTTCTGCAGACATATCAGTGCATCCGTATACTGCGTTAGCGTCACAAAATGAACTTTGGTTGGGGCATACCGCACCATCTGTATTGTCGCAAATCCAATCTATAAAGTAAGATACTCTAGCATATACTCCGGGATATCCAGCTTCAGCACATCCGTATCCCCAGCTTACAATTCCACATTGCAAAAATGTTTCACCATCAGCTGCTAGCACTACCATTGGGCCACCACTATCGCCCTGGCAAGAGTCATATCCTCCATCAGAATATCCAGCCATAATCATATCCGGGTCTATTTGATTATTTCCATAGTTCGATGTAGTAGTAATTGGCACACTAACCACTTGTAATTGATTTGGATTATTAGCTGTGCCTTCATCTTCTCCCCATCCGGTAATCCATGACATTTCCCCAGGATCTTCAACACCTAGTTCAACTTGTTGGTCACACATAAGTACAACAGGTTGTGTGTAGTTGTTAAAAGTAATAGGATCTTCCAATCTAATAAGAGCAATGTCATTATTCATGGTGTTTCCATTGTAATTAGGATGAGTAATAATTTCAGCAGCATCATAAGTAGTGCCTCCTTGGGCATATGAGGCGCTATTTCCAACCCTGACACCTGTGTTGCTTGCAGATTCTCCCTCAACACAATGAGCTGCAGTAAGAATCCAATACTCATTTATAATCGATGCTCCGCAATAAGCATAACTCCAACCGCCTGTGCTAAGTAATGCAGCTTGGTATGGATAGTCTTGAATATTGGCATCTTCTCCACCAACAATTTCTGCTTGTGCGAAAATATTGTTAGGATATATTGTGGCAATGATAAAAAGTGCAAATAATAATAGTTTTTTCATAAATGGTATTTTTATAAGTCTGTTAACAAAGTTAGCAAAAAGAACATTCATTCTAAAATCAAATAGATGTTTATTTTTTCGTTTTGATTATTTCTAGAATAGTATCTATATTCTGTTGTTTAGCTTTTAAAAATGATAAAATCTTTTTTGAGATATTTTTTTTTGACTGTGGTTTTTTTAAAAAGGTATTTATTTCTTCACTTAATTCAGTATGATTTCTAATAGATTTTCCTATGTGTTTTTCAATTAACCAAAATGCCTCTTTAAATTTTTTATATTTTGGACCAAACAATACAAAGTTGCCATGTACTACCGGTTCTAATGTGTTATGTATTCCGTTGTTAAAACCGCCTCCCACATAAGCAATATTTGAATATTGGTATATGTGTTTTAGAATCCCAAATTTATCTACAATTAATACATTTTTTTGTGTTTTTTTGTGTTTTTCAATGGCAGAATAAAGTACGCAGTTTGAAAAAAAACACCCCTCTATCTTTTTAATAATTTTAGAGTTTATTTCGTGGGGAACAATAATATGTTTCACGTCTTTTCGTGAATGTATGAAGTCTATTATTTTGTCATAGTCATTTTCTTCAAGACTTCCATATGTAATTGTTCTTTTTTTCTCAATAAAATTTAATATTTTATTATCATGAAATTTATGCTCTCTATCTATTAGTATTTGGTTAATTCTCATGTTTTCAATAGTAGAGCAACCAGTTATTTTTTCATTTTTCATGAATTGGTAAGTAAATTCATCTTCACAAAAGATGTGATTAATTTGGCTAAAATATTTTTTATAATATTTTCTTACAAACCAGTTCTTTGTTTTTTTGCTATGAAGTTTACATCCAATAGAGTATGATGGAATATTATATTCTTTTAAACATGTCACCATATTTGGCCAAACATCATTTTTTGAAATAATAACCATCATAGGGTTCATGATATGAATAAAAGATTTCATATTGTCTTTTGTGTCTAATGGTAAATATGATTTTTGCTGTATCAAATCAAAATTTTGAAAATGATGATAGCCTGAAGGTGAGAAGAATGTAATATTGATCAGCGGATTGATTTTTTGTAATTCTGGGATTAAAGCCTTTATATGTTCATATTCTCCCAATGATGCACAGTGAATCCAAATCACTTTTTTCTTATTTGGCTTAAATTTCTCAAATATTTGTTTTTGTGCAAACCTCCATTTTTTATATTTTTCATTTGGATTTAGGTATAGTATTAGATAAATCAGTTTTAATAAGATATTGTACATTTTCTTAATCTATTAATAGTAATAATATCTTTCCTGTTGTCTTTGTTTTATTGGTACAATAAAGCCACATTTTAAACCCAACAGATAATCTCTTCGTTTTTCTGTCACACTTGTTTGGGTTGTGTAATTATACCCTCTTAAATCTTTTGTGAATGCTTGTATAAATTCTAAACCAATTAAATATCGAATATTCGTTTTATTACTAAAATGTAAATATCCAATAAATTGTTTTGTTAAAAGGCCGCCAGATAGTCGATCATAACCTTTTATTAGTTCTTCATTCAATTGAGGCAAGGCAGTTGTGAGAGTCTCAATAAAAATTTTGTGATATATATATCCGGTGCCAATTGATAATACTATTCCAGATTCACTTTTTTCAAAATTAAGACTAAAGTATTTTCCACTAGATATATCTATGTGACCACCTCTTTGAAATAATCGAATAGTGGGTATTTCTCCATTTTGACTGATTAATGTGCCATTATTTCCATTTATAGCGTCAAATAAATTATTTTCTTTTACAGTAGGACCAAATAGAACACTACCATTTATTTCAAAAATAAAGTCATTATGTGTTTTGTAACTTGCTGTTAGACCAATGTCTGAATTAATGCCAAATCTTTTTTTCAAGTCACCCTCTGGTATTTGTAGGCTGTGATTAACAGATATAAACAGAATATCATTTTTTTTCGTATTAGATTCTTGACTGAAAATGATTGAGGATATGAAAAAAAGTGAAATTAGAATTCTCATGATATTTCAAAATTAGTTAAAAAGTTGATATCAAAAGATTTTAAATTATATTTAGATTATAATTTTTATATGTTAGGATGATTAAAAATATATTAATAACAGGAGAGTCGGGGTTTATTGGGTCCCACCTATTAAGATGTTTTGTTAATAAGTATTCTGATTATATGATTCATGGTTTAGATTCATTAACATATGCTTCAAATAGAATATTTAATAAAGAATTAGAAATAAAAAATAATTATAAATTTCATCAAATAGATATTCGAAATAGGGAGGAGGTAATAAAGTTATTTGAAAGTGAAAAATATACAGATGTCATTCATCTAGCTGCAGAATCGCATGTAGATAATTCTATAGAAAACCCTTTGATTTTTGCAGAAACGAATGTTTTAGGTACTTTGAATTTACTAGATGCCTTTAGAAAATATTCTACTGGAAGATTTCATCATGTTTCTACTGATGAAGTATATGGTGATTTAGAAATAAATGATTCAGCTTTTGATGAAACAACATCATATAATCCTAGTTCTCCATATTCTGCCTCTAAAGCAGCATCCGACCATTTTGTGAGGGCATATCATAGAACGTATGGTATCGACATAATTATTACCAACTGTTCTAATAATTTTGGACCACATCAACATCAAGAAAAATTTATACCAACTATTATTAAATGTATACTAGAAAGTAGAAATATACCAATTTATGGAAAAGGGGATAATATTAGAGATTGGCTTTATGTACAAGATCATGTGGATGCGATTGATAAAGTGTTTCATGAAGGAAATAGAGGAGAAACATATAATGTGGGAGGAAACAATGAATTAACAAATTTAGATCTTGTATATAAAATATGTGATATAATGGTTGATAAAGGTTATTGTTTAGACAATCCTCGGAAATTAATTTCTTTTATTAAAGATCGTGAAGGCCATGATTTAAGATATGCGATTAATAGTCACAAAATTAATTCAGAATTAGACTGGGAGCCAAGATTTAAATTTTTGGATGTATTATCTTCTACTATAGATTGGTATGTGGATTATTTGAAATAAACTAAGTATTAACTTTATTTGACGGAATACTTCTGTTGATTCTTCTATTCAATCCGATGAGCACATTTCCGGGTCCTACTTCAAAAAATTCTGTTGCTCCTTTATGTATCATATTTTCAATAGTTTGTTGCCATTTTACAGGTGCCGTTAATTGTTTAATTAAATTTTGTTTTAATTCATTCACACCAAGAATAGCTTGTGCACACACATTTTGATATATAGGACAAATAGGTTTATTGAATTCTATTTTATTAATAGCTTCTTCTAATTCTTTTTCTGCACTTTTCATGAGTGGGGAGTGAAAAGCTCCAGCTACCGGTAGTATTAACGCCCTTTTTGCTCCTAATTCAGATAAAGTGCTACATGCATTTTTAATAGATTTCCGATCTCCAGAAATTACAATTTGTCCAGGTGAATTATAATTAGCTGGGACTACAATTCCATTAGTTTCTCTACATACTTTGTTAACTGTTTCTGTATCTAGTCCAATAATGGCAGCCATGGTTGAATCATGTTCTTGACAAGCTATATGCATTAATTCTGCCCGCTTTCTAACTAATTTTAAACCATCTTCAAATGATAAAGCATTTGCGGCTACTAAAGCGGAAAATTCACCCAATGAATGTCCTGCAACCATGTCAGGAATGACATTATTCATGCATGTTGCTACAATTGTAGAATGAATAAAGATTGCGGGTTGTGTAACGTTTGTTTGTTTTAAATCTTCTTCACTTCCTTCGAACATTATTTTAGTTATATCAAACTTTAAAATGTCATTTGCAGCGTGAAATAATGATTTTGCTTTCTCATTTTTTTCATATAAATCAAGACCCATACCTGGGAATTGGGAGCCTTGGCCTGGAAAAATAAATGCTTTCATAATAATTTTTTAATTTTTATAATTTTCAACCCTCTTTTTTTAGTTTTATGATCGATGTATTAAACTCGACCAAAGCTCATGAGATATTTCATTGCTGAATTTACTATGCGGAGCTAAAATAACAGAAATTGCATCATGAGAATGTAGAGATTCTTGGTGAGAGCAAATTATTCTAAAATCTTTAATTCGTTCATCTTTAATTAATTGTTCATATAATAGTCTAGCTGCATCTTCAACAAATTTTAAATAAGCTCCATTTAGCTCTGCAAATGCCATTTCATCTTCTCGTTTGACAATAACTTGTGTTTCTGTATGTAGCGCATTGATGCAAATTTCATGTAAATCTTCTATATAAATATCTTGCTCAAATTCTATTGAAATTCTAGTCACTGATCTTTGTGAATGAGTTACAGTTGCTTGATTTCTATGTTCTCTTGCATACTCAGATAATTCATAAGAACATGGGCAAGCTGATGAGTAAACAAAATCGAAGTGAATTTTTTTTGTAAATACACTGTTTTTATCAAAATTACCTTCTAGTGAAACATTATAGTATTGGTATCCCTTGTTGTCGGATCTTAGAGAGGTTAGTAGAATGGGATAAGAAAAATTTAATACAATTTTTGCATCAAATGAGTCTAAATCATTTTTGTATTTCAATAAAACATCTTTTAATTTATCAAAAATAAATTCATTTTTAAAGTCATAAAAAGATCTTATGATTCTAGACATGTTAATGCCTTTTTTATGTGCTTCCAGAGAAACGGTTCCAGTTACTTTAGTTTCTAGCTCTATAATGTCCCCATTCTTTTTTTTATATTTCAAAGGCAATTTAAAATTATGACTTCCAACTTGTTGAATTTCCACAGCAGACCCTAGTATTAGTGATTTTGGCCCATTTTGAATATCAGGAAAATCTGCTATTTCTTTTTTAGTTGGTTTATAATGTGAATCGTATTTTTGTTCTTTGTTGTCCATTTTTATATTAACTAGTTTTAACCATAGTATTCAAAAGAATTATTCTCTGTTTCTGTAATTTTTATTTTATAAAGTTTTGCTCCTAATAATTTAATCGGTTCTTTGAGTTCTCCCCAAATTTGTACACATAAATTTTCTGTCGTTGTAATTTTGTTCTTCATGAAATCAACTTCATTTATATAGTTATGATCTAGTTTGTCTATAATTTTTTCTTGTATTATTTTTTTTAAATCTTTTAAATCAATGATGAAGCCAGAATTTGGTTTGATTGCTCCAGTAACAGTAACAAATAATTCATAATTATGTCCGTGTAAATTATTGCACTTGTCAAAAAGTTGTTTGTTCTCTTTTGTATTTAAATGTGTGTTCTCTAATTTATGTGCAGCTGAAAAACGTTCCCTTCTTGTTATATACATGATTATTTTTTTAATTCTTCTCTAATTTCAACTAATTGAAATCGAACTTTTTTAAGATTTTGGATAATCTCATAATTTTTTTTCACCCCATCTTTATTCTCTCTAATTTTCTTTTTAGCTCCTTCTATGGTGTATTTTTTTTCTTTTAATAAATGATAAATTAATGATATGTTTTCCACATCATTTTTACTAAAAATCCGATTTCCTCTGGAATTTTTCTTTGGTTTTATTATGTCAAATTTTTTTTCCCAGAATCTAATCAAGGAATTTTTCACATTTAAAATTTTAGAGATTTCTCCAATAGAATAATGTATTTTTTGTTCCTCTAATTTCATATTAATCAAATGATTGATTTTCTTGAGAAGCTATAAATAGCATTTGTTCATATTCCGCAGGTGTTAAATCATTATGATAAAAATTAATTGGGTTAATTTTTTGTTTTTTGTACCTCACTTCATAGTGAAGATGTGGTGCGGTTGATTTACCCGTGTTTCCAACATGTCCAATTATATCTCCTCTTCTCACTTTCTGTCCTTTACTCACTAATACTTTGTCTAGGTGAGCATAAAAACTTTGATAGTCATATCCATGATTAATTAAAATATAATTCCCATAATCTTTTTTACTTCTTGATTTTTTTATTTTTTCTACTATCCCATCTCCTGTAGCATATATAGGTGTGCCAATGGGAGCCGAAAAATCCATTCCATAATGGAATTTATTTGTTTTGTAGATAGGATCAATTCTTCTTCCAAATCCCGAAGCCATTCGATTTAAGTTTTTATTTGATATTGGTTGTATGGCTGGAATACTAGCAAGCATTTTGGCTTTGTTTTGTGCTAAATCAACAACTTGGTCAAATGATTTGGATTGAATAAATAACTGCTTGCTTAACTGATCTATGTTTTTTTGTGTTGCAATAATAAGCTCAGAATAATTATAGCCTTTGTATTCCTCATATCTATTTACACCTCCAAATCCAGCTTTTCTAATTGATTCATCTATTGGGTCAACACCAAAAATCATGCGATAGATATTGTCATCTCTTTTTTGTATATCATCTAATACTAATTCAGCAGTATTCATTTTTTCTATTATTGAAATATATTGTAATTCCAAATTAGCAATTTCTCTTTTTAATTTTTTTTCTTTTGGTGAGTCTACAACTGAAAAAACAATCAAAGTCATAATTGATGCGATTATTAGAGAGCTCATAAAGTATTTTAACGTTGTGAAAAATAGATTGTCATGTTCGTTAACTTCTTTAAAACTTAAAGTTTTTTTATCGTAGTAGTATGTTGGTTTTTTATTAATCATCTTATAATAAACATATTAGTTTATCTAATGGTATAAAATAGTTTGTAAATTTATGCAATTATTTTAAATGAATTTATTCTTAAATAAGTTTAAATTTGTTTTTGAATCTGTTTTTAATTATGAATTCGAGAGAAATAAGAGAAAAGTTTTTTCATTTTTTTACATCAAAAAAACATGTGCTACATGAATCAGCTCCGATAGTTATTAAAGATGATCCAACTTTATTATTTGTTAATGCAGGAATGAATCAGTTTAAAGATATTTTTCTGGGAAATACTCTTGCATCAAATTCTAGAGTTATGAATAGTCAAAAATGTCTTCGTGTTTCTGGGAAACACAATGATTTAGAAGAAGTAGGACACGACACTTATCATCATACTATGTTTGAAATGCTGGGGAATTGGTCTTTCGGAGATTATTTTAAAAAAGAAGCTATTCATTTGGCTTGGGATTTTTTAACAAAAGAGTTGAAAATATCAGAAGATAGATTATATATCACTTTTTTCGAAGGCGATTCGAAAGATCAATTAGATGTGGATAAAGAGACAAGGTTGATTTGGAGATCTATTGTAGATGAACATAAAATTATACCAGGAAATAAAAAAGATAATTTTTGGGAAATGGGAAAAGTAGGACCATGTGGCCCTTCTACAGAAATACATATAGATTTTAGATCTGCTGCTGATCGAAAAAAAGTTAAAGCCAAAGATTTAATAAATAAAGATCATCCAGAAGTTATAGAAATTTGGAATATTGTCTTTATAGAGTTTAATCGAAAAGAAGATAATTCACTAGAATTATTGCCTCAAAAACATGTAGATACAGGAATGGGGTTTGAACGTTTATGTATGGTGATGCAAAATAAAACATCTACATATGATACGGATGTGTTTTTTGATTTAATAACACATGTTTCTACAATTTCTAACATAAAGTATGGTGATAATGAAAAAACAGATATTGCAATACGCGTTATTGTGGATCATATTAGAGCCATTTCGTTTGCAATAGCAGATGGTCAGCTTCCTAGTAATACTGGCGCCGGTTATGTGATCCGTAGAATTTTAAGAAGAGCTGTTCGCTATGGTTATACTTATTTAAACTTAAAAGATCCATTTCTTTATCAACTAGTTGATGTCTTAGCTCATCAATTCCATGATATTTTTCCTGAAATTGATAAACAAAAAAAAGTTGTTTCAGAGATTGTCAAAGAAGAAGAAAAAGGTTTTTTAAAAACGCTTGGAAAAGGTTTAGATCTAATTCATAATTCTATAAATTTATTAGATTCCAATGCTAAAGAAATATCTGGAAAAGAAGTCTTCGAATTATATGACACTTTTGGCTTTCCTCCTGATTTAACTGCTTTAATTTTAAGCGAAAAAGGATTGTCATATAACACAAAACAATTTGAAAAAGCCATGCAGGAACAAAAAGATAGGTCTAGATCTGCTTCTGAAATAACTTTAGGTGATTGGGTGCAAGTAAGCGATGTCCCTGTAGAGGGTTTTGCTGGTTACGATCAAACTATGTTAAGAGAGGTTCTGCTGGTGAAGTATAGGAAAGTTAATTTTAAAGGTAAAGTTCAATATCATCTGGTTTTCAATAAAACACCATTTTATCCAGAAGGAGGTGGGCAAATAGGTGATTCAGGGTTAGTATATCCCGATCATCACAGGTTGAATAAACCTTTGATGACCATTATTGACACCAAGAAGGAAAATAAAACTATTATTCATATTGCTAATGAAAAAACTCCTTCCGGAAGTGATGTGGCACACCAGATTCATTGGTTGCCTAACGTACGTATAGAGGGTGGTGCACGATTAACGACTTATCGTCTTTGTGTTGATGAAGAAAAGAGAAGTTTAACAACTAGGAATCATTCTGCCACTCACATTTTGCATTACTCATTAAGAAAAATTCTTGGTGAGCATGTAGAACAACGGGGTTCATATGTAGGTTCAGATTATCTAAGATTTGATTTTTCTCATTTTCAAAAAATTGAAAAAGAAACTTTGTTAGAGTTAGAAACAGAAATTAATCGTTTTATTGTAGAAGGTGTTTATTTAAATGAAGAAAGAGATGTGCCGATCGATATAGCTAAGTCAAAGGGTGCAATTGGGTTATTTGGCGAGAAATATGGTGATAAGGTTAGAGTCATTCAGTTTACTAATACTAATCGGGACCGAATTTATAAACAGTATATTAATTCTGTTGAATTATGTGGTGGAACACATGTTTCAAATACTTCTGAAATAGGTCTTTTTAAAATTATTTCAGAATCATCCATTGCATCAGGTGTTAGAAGAATAGAAGCTGTAACAAGTATCGCTGCAATTCAATTATTCAATGAGAAAATTAACATTTTAAATAATGTTCAAATACTATTGAGAAATTCAGATAATATCGTTGCTTCTATCAAGAAAATCATTAATGAAAACAAGGAGCTTAATGAGTTGGCAAAGGATGTGAAAAAACAAAAACTAGATGATTTAGTGAATGATTTAGAAAAGAAAATATCTGATCTTAATAACTTCAAAGTATTAGTTTCTGAAGTTTTGGTTGATGCATCTCAAATGAAAGATATATGTTTTTATTTCATTAAAAAATATAACAATGCATTTCTAGCTTTAATTACTAGAAAAGGAGATAAAGTAATTTTAAATATCGCATTAAGTAAGGAGTTGGTGGAACATAAATCTTTGAATGCTAACCAGATTGTTAATCAGGTTGGAAAACATATAAACGCAAAAGGTGGTGGACAGCCATTTTTTGCAGTTGCTTCTGGAGATATTTCAGATGGTATACCTAAAGTTTTTTCTGATCTTGAAATGATAGTTAAAGATCTTTAAGAAGTTGGTCATCTACAATATTAGGTAGCGTAACCTTTAACAGTTTTTCTTTTTTCATGGCTGTTTTTATTGCTTGAATAGCTTCTGGGTTTCTTGCCCATGATCTTCTTGCAATCCCATTGTTCACATCCCAATGCAACATGTTTTTTAGATTTTTTTTTGCTTCTTTACTTCCATCTAGAAGTAATCCAAACCCTCCATTAATTACTTCGCCCCAGCCTACACCTCCTCCGTTGTGAATAGAAACCCATGTGGCACCTCTAAAACTATCGCCTATAACATTTTGAATTGACATGTCAGCAGTAAATTGTGATCCATCATGAATATTTGATGTTTCTCTATAAGGAGAGTCAGTTCCAGATACATCGTGATGATCACGACCAATTACTACGGGACCAATTTCTTTATTTTTGATTGCTTTGTTAAAAGCTTCTGCAATGGCTATTCTTCCATCACTATTTGCATATAAAATTCTTGATTGAACACCCACTACTAATTTGTTTTTTTGCGCTGATGTTATCCAGTCAATATTGTCTTGCATTTGTTCTTTTACTTCTTCGGGTGCTTTTTTAATCAACTTTTCTAATACTTTTTGAGCTATTTTATCAGTCTTTTTCAGATCAGTTGCTTTATTTGACATACATATCCATCGAAATGGACCAAAACCATAGTCAAAACACATAGGTCCCATTATATCCTGTACGTATGATGGATATCGATATGTCTTATCTTTATTAAAAATCTTTGCCTTTGCTCTTCCAGCTTCTAAAAGAAAAGCATTACCATAATCAAAAAAATACGTTCCTCTTTTTGTATGCTTATTAATGATATCAACATGATCTCTTAAGGCGGATTGTACTAATTTTTTAAATTTTGTTGGATCTGTTTTTATTAATTGACTAGATTGTTTAAATGATATTGTATTTGGATAATATCCACCTCTAAAAGGATTGTGTAAAGAGCTTTGGTCAGATCCAATATCTACAAAAATTTTCTCTTTATATAATTTGTGCCATACATCAATTATATTTCCATGAAAACCAAAAGCTCTGGGATCTTTTTCTTCTTTAGCTTTTTTTATTTTTTGCACTAATACGTTTAAGTTAGTTACAATCTCATCAATCCATCCTTGATTAAATCGCTTTTCAATTGCTTTTTTATTCACTTCTGCTGTAACACTAATTGCTCCAGCTATTTTTGCTGCTTTAGGTTGTGCTCCACTCATGCCTCCTAAACCAGATGACACAAATAATTTAATTTCTTGTGTATTGTTTTGTAGTAATCTACTAGCATTTAAAATAGTAATAGTTGTTCCATGTACAATCCCCTGCGGACCAATGTACATAAAGGATCCAGCAGTCATCTGTCCATATTGAGTTACACCGAGTATATTGAATTTTTCTAAATCATGAGATTTCGAGTAGTTAGGTATCATCATACCATTTGTGACAACAACTCTAGGAGAATTTTTATCAGAGGGGAAAAGTCCTAGTGGATGCCCTGAATACAACACTAATGTTTGTTGATCGGTCATTTCAGATAGATATTGCATTGTTAGTAAATACTGTGCCCAATTTTGAAAAACGGAGCCATTTCCTCCGTATGTGATTAATTCATCTGGATGTTGTGCTACAGCATAATCCAAATTGTTGCTAATCATGACCATAATACTGGCAGCCTGTTTTGAATTATGAGGAAAGTCATCGATGCTACGTCCTGTAATTTTATAATCAGGTTTAATACGATACATGTAAATTTTTCCAAACTTTTTTAATTCATCTTGAAAATCTTCTATTAAAATTTTATGTTGATGTTTAGGGAAGTATCTTAAGGCATTTTTTATAGCTAATTCTTTTTCGGATTTAGTAAGTGTATAGTTTTTAAAAGGTGCGTGATTTACCAAAGCATCATATTTCTTTTTTTTTGGTAATTTTTTTGGTATACCTGCTTTTATAGTTTTAAAAAAAAATGACTTTTTCATATGTTTTTCTTTTTATATGGACAATGTTTACAGTTGGATTTACAGCAATACCCTCTTTTTAGATGATACTTTTCTGTAAAGATGACATATCCTTCTTTAGAAAAATAAAATTCTTCAGGTTTTAATTTATTTAGAGGCCACGGTTTATTCATGGTCCAGACAAATAATTAATTCTATAATTGAATTGTCATCAGTTCCGTAGGGTGTAGAGTCATTGTAATTACTAATACCGTCATTATCTATATCCATATCATTTTGATTTAATATGCCGTCATTGTCAATGTCCGGATTTTCAATGATTCTATATCCTAATGTATATATGTCTAAATCAATAAAAGAGAAATCTCCGGCATCATTATGATCATATTCCCCCCAAACAATATCATCCCACATATCATCATTTTCGCAAACCTTAAATTCTCCCGTATAGTTGTCTAGTTCTCCGTCAAAATCTAACATATTATAGGTGTTACAATTTAAACAGGCTTCTTTTGTACAACTAAATGTAAATAATAAAATAATAGAAAGTGTTAGTATTTTATATAGTACTTGTTTCAACAAATATTGTTTTTTAATTATCTTAATCTTTTTAAAAAGATATGTTGAATTTAAATATTCCAACTTCTATTACCAAGATAAACAGCGATTTTCTACAGAAAAAATCAATTAAGGTCTTTATTAAACGAGATGATTTAATTCATGATGTGATTTCAGGCAATAAATGGAGAAAATTAAAATACAATTTGATAGAGGCAAATTTAAGAGGACATGACAATATTTTAAGTTTTGGAGGCGCGTATTCCAATCATTTACATGCTTTGTCTTATGCTTGTAATAAGATGAGTCTTAAGTCAATTGGTGTTATTAGAGGAGAGAAAAAAACAAATCTTAATTCAACTTTATCATTTTGTCAAAATAATAATATGTCACTATACTATGTTAGTCGATCAGATTATAGGGATCATAAATATTCTAAGGACTTGATGCAAGACTTACAAAATACGTTTGGAGATTATTATATTATTCCTGAGGGTGGGTGTAATTTATTAGGGGCAAAAGGTTGTTCGGAAATTTTAGAAGAAATTGATTTTGATTTTGATTTTGTATGCTGTGCAGTTGGAACTGGTTGTACTGCATCAGGTTTAATTAATTCCATGAAACCTCATCAGTATTTGCTTGGATTTTGTCCATTTAAAAAAGTATTTGAACAAAAACAGAATATATTACAATTTTCTAATTTGAAACCATCTTCTAACTGGAAGTTAATTCCTGATACTGATTTTGGCGGATTCGGTAAGATTAATGTTAATTTAAGTAACTTTATCCGTGAATTCAATTTAGAATATAATGTTAAATTGGATTTGGTATATATGGGAAAATTATTTTATTATTTATTTCATTTAATTAAAAATGATTTTTTTAATAAACATACACGAATATTAGTATTACATAGTGGAGGATTACAGGGTTTGAGCGGTTTTAATTTTAAATATTAAATGAGAACAATATTATTTTTTTTTACTTTATGTTTTTCATTTTATATGTTTTCTCAAGATGTTAAAAGTTACATTAAGACATATAAAGATTTAGCAATTAATGAAATGCATCGTTATAATATACCTGCTAGTATTACTCTAGCTCAAGGAATATTGGAGTCTGGAAGTGGAACTAGTAAACTTGCTGTAGAATCAAATAATCACTTTGGTATTAAGTGTCATGTTAAATGGCTGGGGTTAAAGACTTATCATGATGATGATGCAAAAAATGAGTGTTTTAGGAAATATAATAGTGTTGAGGAATCATTTCGTGATCATTCAATATTTTTGTCAGAAAGAGGTCGTTATTCTTTTTTATTTGAACTGAGAAAAAATGATTATAAAGGCTGGGCCAAAGGATTGCAAAAAGCAGGTTATGCAACTAATAAACAGTATGCCAAAAAGCTAATTGAATTAATTCGAACATATAATTTATCTCAGTATGATAAGAAACGTTTAAATAATAAGCAAGAACAAAAATTTAGAGAAGACAATGAAGTTATTGTGAGTTCAGAAGTTTTTGAAAAAAATTACACTAAATATGTGTTGGCAAAAGAAGGAGAATTGTATGATGATATTGCTGAAGAACGAGGATTGTGGTTATGGGAGTTATTAAAGTATAATGAATGTGAAATTGACAGACCTTTATTAAAGGGTGAAAAGGTTTATTTGCAGCCAAAAAGAAAAAAAGGAACTAAGTCTTATCATATAGTAAAAGAAGATGAAACAATGTATGATATATCTCAGTTGTATGGTGTTAAATTAAAGCACTTATATAAAAAAAATAGGATGAATTTTGGTAGTGAACCATATGTAGGCCAAAAATTAAGTTTAATAAAAAAGAAGAAATTTAATTGATATTATAATTATAAATTACTCCTTCACTACTTCCTACTATTAAACATGTTTTATTTCCAAATGTAGCTATATTAAAGTCAGTGGTTCCAAAAAATGGTTGTGTTATTAATTCTCCGTTTCCATTCAATATATAAATTAGTTGATCAGTTTTATTTTGTATGGCAATAAAAGGACTTTTATTCTGAAAAAAAACTTGTGGGATGGATGCTGGCTTGGTTTTAAAATTATATTCAAACTGATGATTTTTAGAAGAGAATGTTAATCTTTTGTCTTTTAAAATTATAGTATAATTATTGTTTCTAATATACTTGTCACCTTTGTTTAAATTTTGAATTGCTAAAGTATCAACATTCCCATTAAAATTAATGTAGATCACATCCCCCTTTGCATTGGTTGTAATTAATTTACTGTCATATAATGTTGTTCCTTTTACTAAATTCATTTTTTGTTGAGATCTGTCTATTTTTTCTTTTATTTTCACTCTTTCTTGTCCTTTTCTATTTAGTAAATAGGTTTTTTGATTTATAGTACTTATTACTATATAATCCTTGTCGAATAATTGATAATGTTCCGGTGTATTTATTATTTTAGACTCGGCTTCTATAAATTCCCATCCTGATACTATTTCACCTTTTTGATTGTACATTTTCATTTCATTTTCCATTGGCACTAAAATTCTATAATTGCGGGAATTATCATAATCAAAAACAGCTAATGGAACCGACATTAATTTTTTGCTTTTTATGGGAAATGGAGACACATGTTTTCCATTTCTATCAATCAGATATATAGAGTCTTTTGTGTTAAATAAGTATTGTAATTTATTATTTTTATATGCATCTATTTGATGAATCTTTCCGATAATAGAATTCCCAATATTTTTTTTCCAAAGCTTCTCACCATTTTCGTTTAATAAATAAATATTATTCTCTATGTCTTGTGTCAAGATTTCCATTTTTTTTGTGTAATGATTTGTTACGATTTGAGGCTGGTAATTGGTTTCATGATCCAAATTAAAACTCCATGTAGTTGGGTTTTTCACATCAGGTTTGTCAGACAAAAAAAATAGTGAAGTGAAAAAGTAGTCTGGAGAGCCAATGTTTTTAGATACAACAGAGTTAAATATGTTTTTCCATTCTTCTTGATGGTTCTCAAACGTCAAATAAAAGGCAGTATGAGACTTGTTGCCAACTTGTTCATTAATTACACTTAGTGCTTTGCTTTTTCCAATTGTTTGATTAGAGATTCGATTATTTATCAGAGATTTTATTTTTTGGATTGAATAACTCAGAACTATATAATTATCTACTATAATATAATATGTTGTGTTCCATTTTTCAAGCATTTTTTTTAACCATAGATTTTCTTTTAATTTTTCATGCTTTAACTCCCGTATATTATAGTTTAGATATCTAGTGTTTTTTAAACTTGTCTCATTGTTTAATTGTAAATAATTCACGCATTCTTTTTCATTTTCAGCTTCAAAAATTAAATATGAAATATCTGTAAATAAATTGTCATCATATGCAATATCAATTTCGTTGGGCACACATGTTTCGTTAGATAGGTGATAAATGTTTTGATCTAACCCAGGATTAATAATATTAATTACTTCATTTAAATCTATGTTGTCATTTATTTGATATTTATAAAAACCCTTTATGTGTCTAGGCAGTATGTTTTCAATGTCAGATTTTTTTGTGTCACTATATTTATTATTTTTCAGATATGTAACTAAACCTCTGTTTGTCACACCATGTAGCAGAATACTATTCTCTTCTAATTCTACATCAAACCATGACCATGTATCAGAATTTAAAAAAATATTTTTTTGGCCAATAATACTTTCAGTAAATTGTGTTTTTACCAAAATATTTATGTCGCTGTATTTAGGTAGATTCTTATATAATTTATTTATTGGATCTGCTGTAAATATATTAGTGCCATGATTTATCTGTCTTATACTTTCTTCAATTATTATTTGAGAAAAGCTTAGTATAAAAGTTCCATTATGTACAGCAAAAAACACATTTGTTGAATTTCCATTTTCTGTTTTTAATTGCGTCTTATTGATTTTGACACCTTCATATATTCTAGGTTGATTATCACTGCTTTTTCTTGTATTTAGCAAATTGTTGATTTCTTCATTTGTTTCAGAGATAGATGTGACAAAAAGAAAATTATTCTTTTTTTGACCGATGAGTACTGAACTTACGTATATTGTTTGATTATGGAACAACTTATTTAAGTTGTATTTTTCATTAAGTGTTTCAAGATTTTTAAATGTTTGATTTAACGATTCAATTTGTTTTAACTGATCCCACCACGGAAATGATTTGATGTTCGTGTTTATTTTATTGACATCATATATTTTAATAATCAAATCAGAATTTACAGGAATTGCTTGTGTTAATTTGAAATTTGATTCATGATCTTGCACATTGCAAGCATACAGAATTAGAAGAATTATGAGAAAATATTTTTTCATTTTATAAGTTCAAAGTGTATTGAGGCTCTAATAATTTAAAACTTTTTCTATGATATTTATTGATTCCATATTTAATTATTTGTTTTTTATGTTCTTTTGTTGGGTATCCTTTATTTTTCTCCCAATTATATTTTGGATGTTTTGTAGATAATTGTTTCATAATATTATCACGATGTGTCTTTGCTAATATTGAAGCTGCTGAAATGGAATAATACTTGGCATCTCCTTTAATAATACATTTATGTTGCAATTTTTTATATTTATGAAATCGATTACCGTCAATTAATAATAAATTGATTTTTTTCTGTTTTATTTTTTGTTCAATCATTTCAACTGCTTTGTGCATTGCAGCAATAGACGCATTTAATATATTGATTTGATCAATTTTTGTGTTATTAATGACACCAATTCCCCAAGCTATACTTTTTGCTTGTATAATGTTGGCTAGTTCATATCTTAGTTTTTCATTTATTTTTTTAGAATCATTGAGTCTTTTGTCAAAAAATATATTTGGTAGTATGACCGCTGCAGCTACAACAGGTCCAGCTAGTGCTCCTCTGCCCGCCTCATCACAACCGCAAATTATTTTTTTAGGATCATATTTTTCCATTTGTATGAATTTGTTTTTTTAATATTTCACCAATTCCATCACTTGTTTTTTTCCAGTCAAAAATTTTAATTCTTTCTTTACCTTTTTGGATGAGTTCACTTCTTAATTCGTTATTCGTATCTATTTTTTGTATGGCTGTATTAATATCATTAATATCATGTGGATTTACTATTAAAGCAGCGTTCCCAGCCACTTCAGGCATGGCACTTGTATTTGAGGTAATTACTGGAACTCCAGATTTCATTGCTTCAATTATGGGGAGACCAAATCCCTCAAAAATGGATGTGAAAATAAGCGCTTTGGCAGCAGCTAAAATGGATTTCATAATATTATCTTCTATGGATCCTAGAAAAATCACTTCGCTCCTAAACTTCATGTTCTTAAAATCATTTTCAGTTTTTTTGTCCCACCATTTTTTATTACCAATGATGATTAATTTATTTTTAGATTTTGGATTACAGCTTTTATATATATCAAAAGCTAACAGTAGATTTCTTATATTTTTTCTTTTATGTAAACTCCCAATAAAAAGAAAAAAGTCGCAACCTGCAGAATATTGGTTTTTAATTTTCGTTTTTTCTTTTTCAGGTATTTCTGTAAAGATATTGGAGATTCCATTATACATAACACTTATTTTGCTTTGATCAATTGCATATTTTTCGATAATATCTTTTTTGGAAAAATGAGATACAGTAATTATATGATTTGATAATTTCGCATATTGCTTAAAGTATTTTCGATAAAAAAAGCTATGAGACCATGCTAAATCTTTGGGTCTATGTTCAAAGTTAATATCATGAATAGTAATAACGGTTGGGGTAGATATTTGTGTAGGCATAAATCCATCTGGTGAAAAAAACAGATCAGGATTAATTTTCTTTATTAATTTAGGCAGTCGAATCTGAAACCATATCCACCAAAGTATTGGATGTCTAGTTTGTGGAGCTAAAATATGAGGAATAATATTTTTAGAAAAAATGAATTCTGACGAAAATGGCCTATCAAATATAAAATGAAATTCAATTTCTGGATGATTTGTTGTAATTCTTTTTAAAATTTCAAAACTAAATCGGCCAATGCCATCGAGTTTGTTTTTTATTAGTAATCTTGTATTTACTGCTATTCTCACTTTTTCAATTTAATCAATTATAAAGAATTATAGATATGATAATTAGATATTTTACGTTAACTTAAAAAAGTTATTATAAATTATTAAGATATGAAAAGAAAGTTTATTTGGAATTTACTTTTAGTTGTTGTTTTAAATTTACTTATCAAACCTTTTTATATTTTAGGTATTGACGCTGAAGTTATTAATAGAGTTGGTCCTAGTGTGTATGGTAATTATTTTGCTCTAATTAATTTCTCTTTTCTTTTAAATATTATTCTTGATTTAGGTATTACGAATTATAATGTTAAAAATATCGCACAACATACTCAACTACTAGAAAAACATTTTTCTGGTATTATTACGTTGAGGCTTTGCTTGGTTGTTTTGTATTTAGCAGTCACTTTTGTGACTGCCTGGTTTGTCGGTTATGATTCTATGCAATTTAAGCTTCTCTTAATATTGGCTTTGAATCAAGCTCTCGTTGCTTTTATATTATATATAAGATCTAATTTTGCTGGATTACATTTATTTGTGCAGGATAGCATTATTTCAGTTCTAGATAGAGTCTTATTAATTATTATTTGTTCTGTTTTGTTGTGGGGAGGTATATCTTCCAAACCGTTTCAAATTGAGTGGTTTGTCTATGCTCAATCAGCTTCTTATTTTATAACATTACTGATTTGTGCGTTTTTAATGTTTAAAAAAACACATAATTTCTCTTTCAAATGGAATCCAGCTTTTTCTATTGTTATTTTAAAACGCAGCTTCCCATATGCGATGCTAATTTTGTTGATGACAGTCTATTATAGGATTGATAGTGTTATGTTAGAAAGAATGTTAAATGACAATTCTATTCAAGCAGGTATATATGCTCAAGCATATCGTTTTTTTGAAGCATCTAATATGATAGCCTATTTATTTGCAGCATTATTGTTGCCTATTTTTGCAAGAATGTTGAAAAATAATGAGTCTGTTAGTGAACTTGTTGATTGTGCATTTAAAATGTTAATGGGCTTTGGTATTATTTTAACTGTTTTTTGTTGTTTTTATAGTTATGAAATTATTCATTTCAGATATCAAAATCACATATTAGACTCATCTAGAATATTAGAAATTTTGATGATTTGTTTTTTATTTGTTTCCTCTACATACATCTATGGCACATTATTAACTGCTAATGGGAATCTTTTTTATTTAAATATTATTGCTGGGTTGGGTGTCTTTTTAAATATTTTTTTAAATCTAATTTTAATACCAAAATATCATGCTTTTGGTTCGGCGGTTGCTAGTTTAATTACTCAATCTCTGACTGGTTTAGCCCAGTTGATTTTATGTTTTTATATTTTTAAATTTTCATCTTATTCAATGTTGTTTAGAGTATTTGTTTTTTTTATTGGTATATTATTTTTTGGATATATCACTTCACAAATCAATATTTCCGAACACATATGTTTCATCATTTATATTATACTTAGTGGTTTTTGGTTATTTGCAACAAAGTTGATAAAGTTGTCAGATTTTTATTTGTTAATAGACAATAAGCATAACTTAAAATAAGTTGTACTATATTTGGTGAAAATTTATAATTTATGAAAGAAGAAAATTTCGATTTTTTATGGCTCCTAAGCTTGTGTAAAAAACACGTGAGACTGTTATCTTTATTATTAGTTTTTACAATCATTATCTCTTCTTTGATTTCTATTTTTTGCATAGAATCTAAATTTCAGTCTTCAGTGATTATTTATCCGACAACTACTAATTCGATTTCGCAGGCATTGTTAGTTGAACACAATCCATATAGAAAAGATGTTTTAGAATTTGGTGAAGAACAAGAAGCAGAACAATTACTGCAGGTGTTGAATAGTGATGAAATGAGAGATTCTATTATAAGGAGATTTGATTTATATAAGCATTTTAATGTAAATCAAGATGAAGAATTTCATAAAACGACTGTAAATACAATTTATGCCAATTTGATTAATATAAAAAAAACAAAATTTAATTCCATTGAAATTATTGTTCTTGATAGGGATCCGGTTATGGCATCAAATATAGCTAATGAGTATTTAACATTAATGGACGTAGTTATTAGTCGTATTAGAAAAAAGAGAGCTCAGCAAGCTTTAACGATTCTAGAGACTAGAAAACAGATATTATATAAGCAAAGGAACCTAATACAAGATTCTATCCAAGATTATAGGTTGAATGGTATTATATCTATTACTCCACAAGTAGAGAGATTAACTGAGCAATATGCAATTGCTTTAGCTGCTAATAATTTAAGTGGTGCAAGAAGAATTAAAGATGAATTAAGTCACATAGGTGAAAATGCAGGTGCTCATGATATGTTATTACGTAAATCTTATGCGATAGAAAATGAGCTTTCCAAGATAGAATTTGAAGCAGATAGGGTGTTGATTGATGCAAACTACTCATTGGAAAATAAATTTATTATTAATAGAGCGTATCCGGCTGACAAAAAATCATATCCAGTTCGGTGGTTAGTAGTATTTTCTTCTTTGATTTCCGTTTTTGTATTTTCACTTATATCTATATCTATATCTGAGTACTTTAGTGTTAATAATGATAAAAAATAATTTTCTATCTTTTCTATTATCGGCAGCTTATGTCGTTTTCTTATCTTTTTGTTTATGGAATGAAGAATATTTATTTCTTGCTATTCCATTGGTAATGACAGTACTCTATTTTGCTGTTTTTGATTTTAAATCTTTATTTTTTCTTGTAGTATTACTTACACCTTTATCAATGTCTTTATCTGATCTGGGAATGGCAGGATTTAATGTGGAAATGGCTTTTCCAACAGAACCCATTTTATTTGGCTTAATGTTACTTACATTGTGTAAGATATTTTATGATTTTACATCATTTAAGAAGGTGTTTAAACATCCAATTACAATATGTATATTGTTGTACCTTGTTTGGATGGTTGTGACTTGTGTGACCTCTTCTATGCCACTAGTTTCTTTTAAGATGTTTTTAAGCAGACTATGGTATATTTTACCACTTTTTTTCATGGGAGTTTTAATTTTTAAGAGTAAGCAATATATATATAAGTTTGTTCTTGTATATTGTATTCCGTTGTCCGCAGTTATATGCTATACTATATTACGTCATTCACATTATTTTTTTGATAAGCATTCAGCTCATTACATGATGTCACCTTTTTTTAATGACCATACATCATATGGAGCCGTTCTCGCATTCTTTATTCCTTTGCTTATTTGTATTCTTTGGGTGAAAAGAAAACATTTTTTAATGAAGATTTTTTTAATGACTATACTTTTGATATTTATTGTTGGATTCATACTATCTTTTACACGTGCAGCTTGGATTAGTTTAATAATTGCTAGTTTTTGTATTATATTTTTAAAATTAAAAATTAATAGAAAACTACTTTTTTTTATTCCTTCTGTTATGCTTTTTATCTTTTTTTTATTTCAAAATCCTATACTAGATGTATTGCAAAGCAATAAGCAAGATAGTTCGGATAATTTAATTGAACATTTCACTTCCATTTCTAATATTTCTACAGATGCGTCGAATATGGAGAGAATTAATAGATGGAAATGTGCTGTGAATATGTTTTTAGAAAAACCAGTTTTTGGTTGGGGTCCAGGCACTTATCAATTTCAATATGCTCCTTTTCAAATATATAGTGATAAAACTATTATTAGTTCAAATCAGGGAGATATGGGAAATGCACATAGTGAATATCTCGGCCCTCTGGCTGAATCAGGATTGTTGGGTCTTGTATTTTTTTTATTGCTGGTGTTTGTTGTGATTATTCAGGCTATCAACTTATACGATACAATTGAGGACCAGCATCTTCAAACATTATTATTAGCTATTATAGCGGGATTACTTAGTTATTTTATACATGGAGCTTTTAATAATTTCTTAGACACAGATAAAGCTTCTGTGGTTCTTTGGGCAGTAATTTCTATGATTGTTTCTTTAGATTTATTTCATGATAAAAAGCGATTGATTAATTCTTAGAAATAAAAGTTTCAATACAATTTTTATTAACTTTATATGTATCGATTATTTAGTTGTTTATTATAAATGAAAAAATTATTACTATTACTATTGTTCTGTCCTGTGTATTTGTTTTCACAAGATAATGGTTGTACAGATCCACAAGCATGTAATTATGATCCCNCAATTCTACCTGGTGGTTTTGATGATGGTTCTTGTGAGTACCCAGAGGATTTTTACAATTGTGATGGTAATTGTCTCAATGATATAGATGCAGATGGTGTTTGTGATCAATTAGAAGTTTTGGGATGTACCGATTTGTCAGCATGTAATTATAATGTATTAGCTACGGATGATGATGAAAGTTGTTATTTTGCATTAGAAATTGATGTTATTTCTCTACAACCTTCATGTAGCGAAAATGATGGATCAGTAGATGTGACTATGATTAATGGAGTTCCACCATATAATTATCAATGGTTTGGTACAGGTAGTGCTATTCCAAACTTTTCCTCTAATGATCAGGATCTTGATAATTTACCAGCTGGTGCATATACTTTGTCTGTGATCGATTCTGTAGGTTGTACATCAATTCTTGTCATTCAATTAACTGATGATACTGATGGAGATGGTGTTTGTGATGAAAACGAAATATTTGGTTGCACAGATNCNTATGCATATTCAGGATATAACCCTTTAGCTACTGAAGAAGATGGGTCATGTGTGTATTGTGCTAGTATAGACTTGAGTTCAAACACTGGGTCAGTGCCCACGGCATATATGGGTTTTGAGGAAGCGACAGGTGTGACAATTTCGTTTTGGATGTATGATGATGATTGGTCCTTAGGTTCAGATAGTGAAAATGAATTTGGTTATTTAGTTGATTTAGGTAATGAAGATGCATTCAGATACGTTATTAGATGGCGTGATGGCGTTAAAGGAATTCAGGCATATTATGAGGGTGCCGGATTTGAATCTTATCAAGGTTTAGATTGTGATGGAGTAGGAGATGACACTTGTTATAATTATGATAATACTAATGCTACTTACATTATTCCTCCTTTTGATTTCTCTAACAATTCATCTATTTATAATTGGTGGGAAAATGAAAATTGTGCTTGGAAAAATGTTACTGCTGTTTTTTGTGCAAATTCTACCAAATTATACATTGATGGACACATGGTTCAACAAAGATCAACGGGTGTATATTACCCCTCACCCATCTTTTCATTAAGTGACACCACGTTAAGTNCTTTCGGTGCCTCCTGGAATTCAGATAATGAAGAATGGACTGGTCGTTGGAAAGGAAAGATGGATGAAATAAGAATATGGAGTCGTGCGCTTTCTGAGGATGAAATTCAAGAAAGAATAGCTGATGATATTGATATTAATTTAAACATTGAAGGAGAACAAGCAAATTCAGCTGGAAAATTAGAGGCTTATTTTAAATTTGATTTTGGATTGAATGAAGATGGCTTAGAAAAACAATTTATGTCAGAAGTTCCATTAAGCAGTGAAACTAGTTTTTTTATTTTACCCGAAGAATTCACCTATTTTAGTGGTCAGTATTGTGATTTTCAATGTGGTAATTTCGATTATTCTTTGGCGTGTATTGATAATTCAAATAATGATTGTGATGCCTGCACGCCATCTGAAGGTTGTATGGATCCGCAAGCTGATAATTATGATGTGACAGCAGAAATAGATAATGGTTTATGTATTTATTATGGTTGTATGGATGATGGTACCCATATTTGGTCATATATCCCTGGTTTGGAAGCTTGTAATTATGACCCAGTAGCAAATGTCAATCAATATTCAATGACGGATTTCCAAAACCCATGTATTTATCCAATTGATCAATTTGGAGTGGGGTATGTAGATTGTGATGGCAATTGTTTATACGATTGTGATGGTGATGGTGCTTGTGATTGGAATCAAACTCATTGTTATGATACTGATGGCAATTTACTAAGTAACTTGGATCAAATTAATAATTTTACTTCGGAACCATTCCCTGATGGTATATTAGATTGTTTATCGTTTACTTATGTAGATTCTGTGGATAATTGTATATATAATAGTGGGGTAGATATTGTAAATAATATCACTTTAGATACTATTTCTGATGGTGTTCCAGATTGTTTGCCAGATTTTGATTATAGTATGTATTATAATCCGTTACAAACTGATGTAGATGGAGATGGGGTGGGAAATTCTTGTGATAATGATGATGGTGGCCAAGTTGGATGTATGGATGTAGAAGCATGTAATTATGATTTTTGGGCTGATGAGCCGTGTCCCGATTGTTGTTTTTATTGTTTTTTAAATGATTGTGATACTTACCCTAGTACATATTTTATCTCTGAATCTATTGGTTATGTTGCAGGACCATATGATTGTTTTGGGTATTGTGCTGATTTAAATAACGATGATTTACCCGATGATATGGATGATGATTCAGTGTGTGATATTATTGATAATTGTGTTGATATTTGGAACCCTGGTCAAATCGATTCAGATAGTGATGGAATAGGCGATGCTTGTGAAGATGTAGCATTAAATATGTATAATACATTAGAATATTCAATTTATCCCAATCCATTTTCGGATTATACTACTATTACTTTTCAAGGCGAACATTCAACTAATAGATTGTTGAAAATATTTGAAATATCAGGCAGGCTGGTTTTACACATCCCTACTATAAATAATGTCGAGAAAATTTACCAATCAGATTTAAACACCGGTTTTTATATCCTTGAGATACATCAAGATGCTGCTATAGCAAGAGATGTTTTGATAGTAGATTAGGTGTCCTATTCTTTTACTCTTTCAAGATAGTTCCCATTTATGGTGTCTATTTTAACAGTATCTCCTTGATTGATGAAGAGTGGCACTTTTATTTCTGCACCTGTTTCAGTTGTAGCAGGCTTGAGTGCATTTGTAGCAGTATTACCTTTTTCACCTGGCTCTGTAAATTCAATTTTCAAATTAACATTGATTGGTAGGGTGCATGATAAAGGTTGTTCTTTTTCCGCATGAAACATAATGTCTGCCGTAGAACCTTCTTTTAAGTATTGCGGAGCATTTATTAAATGCTTTTGTATAGCAATTTGTTCATAGTTTTTTTGGTTCATAAAGTGATAGGTGTCACTTCCTTCTTGATACAGGAATTGGTGTGTTCGATTTTCTATTCTTACAATTTCAATTTTAACACCAGCGGTAAATGTGTTTTCTAATAGTTTAGATGTATTTAAATTTCTAATTTTGGTTCTAACAAATGCTGGGCCTTTACCTGGTTTCACATGTTGAAAAGATTCAATTTTCCATAAATCACCATTATGCTTGATACATAACCCATTTTTAAAATCTGCTGTTGTTGCCATAATTAATAAAATCCTTTTATTATTCCTGTTTTTGAATTTTTTATGAAGTTAATAATTTCTTTTTTCTCTGTACAATTTTTCGTATTATTTTCAATAATCTCTATTGCTTTTGAGATATTATTTCCCTCTTGAAAAAGAATTCTACACATCGAGCTAATAGTTGCTATTTGTTTTTTATTGAAATTATTTCTTTCTAATCCAATTTTATTAATTCCAATAAATCTTAAAGGTTCTTTTGCTACTTTTATATATGGGGGCACGTCTTTCCGGACTAATGAACCACCAGAGACCATGCTAAACTTACCAATTTTAGCAAATTGCTGAATGGCTGATAAACCACCAATTATTGCATTGTTATCTATTTCAACATGTCCTGCAATTGCAACTCCATTAGCAATAATTACATTGTCTTTTATAATACAGTCATGCGCTACATGAGAGTATGCCATTAGAAAACAATTAGATCCTATAATTGTCTTATTGCTATAGCTAGTGCCACGATTAATAGTAACACATTCCCTAATAATAGAATTATCTCCAATTATTGTAATGGTTTCTTCCCCTTTAAATTTTAAATCTTGAGGAATCGCTGAAATTACAGCTCCTGGGAAAATTTGACAATTACTTCCAATACGTGCGCCAGGATAAATTGTAACATTTGATCCAATCCAACAATTATTACCAATTGTGACATTTTTATGAATTGAAGAAAAAGCATCTATTTTTAGATTTGTTCCAATATTTGCACTTTTATGAATATCTACCATCTGCTTCATTTAGTTTCTTTTACAATTTTAGCCATTAATTCAGCCTCTGTTACTATTTCATCATTCACATATGCTTTGGCTGTCATATGGCAAATCCCTCTTCTAATAGGAGATAGCAAATTTAATTTAAATATTAAAACACAGTTAGGTTCAACCTTTTTTTTAAATTTAACTTTATCAATTTTCATAAAATAGGTTAAATAATTTTCTGGATCATGTACACTGTTTAATGCTAAAATCCCTCCTGTTTGAGCCATTGCTTCAATTTGTAAAACTCCTGGCATTACAGGAGCTCCTGGAAAATGTCCTTTAAAATAGTATTCATCTTTTTTCACATACTTTATTCCAGTCACATAATCTTCGCCTAATTCTCTGATTTCATCAATAAATAAAAATGGTTCTCTATGGGGAAGTATTTTTTTTATATCATTGAGGTTCATTAATGGTTGTCCAGTCATAATATTTTGGTGTTTAATTATTTCAGATTTCAATTTTCTAGTAAATTCGGCATTTATTGTGTGACCAGGTTTGTAAGCTATGATTTTTCCTTTTAAATCTATATTAGCTAATGAAATGTCTCCTATTAAATCTAATAGTTTGTGTCTAGCAGGCTCATTTGGATATAATAATTTCGTATTGTTTAGTATTCCCTGGTTAATAGTTTTAGTATTAGTTGGTAATAGTTTTTTTACATCACCTAAAAGTGCTGTTTCAGTTTTATTTTGAACAAATACAATTCCATTATTTAAGTCTCCCCCCTTAATAAGATTAGAGTTGATTAATTCATCTAATTCATGTAAAAAACAAAATGTTCTAGCTGAAGCTATTTCATTTTTAAAATCGGCTATATTTCTCATATGAGCTTTTTGATTATGCAATACATCTAAATCATAATCTAAAGTCACCTCAATTTCTAATTTTTTTTGTGGGAAAAATTCAATTTTTGAATTATTGTTTTTGTCTTCAACCTTGAAATAATTATGGATGGCGTACGTCTGTTTTGCTTCTTCTTGTGTTTTAATACCTGCTATTTCTAGTTTAGTTATAAATATTTTCGAACTTCCATCTAGTATTGGAACTTCAGGGCCATTTAATTCAATAGTTAAATTATTGATTCCTAATATGAAAATAGCAGCTAAAACATGTTCAACTGTTTCAACTAAAGCTTCATTGTCTTTTAAGACGGTTCTTCGTTGTGTCTCATAGACATTGCTAATGCATGCATGTATATATGGTTTGTGCTTTAAGTCTATTCGTCTAAATCTTATGCCGGTGTTGGGTGTTTCAGGTAGAAAAACAGCTTTTGTTATACAACCTGTATGTAAGCCTTTGCCCTCGAGTTCTATTTTATTTTGAATTGTTTTTTGCAATTTTATTTTTTTCTTTTAATTGTTCGATCTCTGAAACTATTTGTGTGAGATTTTTAAAATGAATATAGGATTTTTGAAAATCTTTTATGTCAAAAGCAAGATGACCCTGTAGTGTTTTGTTGTTTGGGATGTTTTTAATAACTCCTGATTTACCTGCAATTTTGACATTATTTCCAATGGTTATGTGATCTGAAATAGCTACTTGTCCTCCAATCATACAGTTTTTTCCAATGTTTGTTGAACCGGCAATTCCAGTTTGTGCAGCAATTATGGTATTTTCTCCAATTGTCACATTGTGGCCAACCTGTATTAAATTGTCCAATTTTACTCCAGAATTAATAGTGGTGTTGTTGAATGTACCTCTGTCAATAGTGGTGTTGGATCCAATTTCTACATTATTTTTTATAATTGTTTTTCCTATCTGAGGGATTTTAATGATTGAATCTTTTTTTTGTATAAATCCAAAGCCTTCGGATCCTATTACCACACCAGCATGGATTATGCAATTTTCTCCTATTTCAGTGTTTGGATAAATTGTAACATTGGGTCCAATTTTAGTATTGCATCCTATTTGAGTGTTTTCTCCGATAAAAGTATTTGAACTAATAGTACAATTCATATTTATTTTAGTGTTTTTATGAATGACACTATTTTCTCCAATGCATACATTTTTAGCAATTTTTGAATTGGGATGAATTTTTGCAGATTGAGAAATTTCTTGTTTTTCAGCTTTTTTAGCAGAAAATAAAGTTAAAATTTCAATAAATTTTTCTGCTGGATTATCTACTTCAATTATTGTTTTTTTTGTTTTGATGTTAATGCGAGGTACTATAATCAAAGAAGCTTTTGTAGAGTTGATATATTTTTTATATCTCATATCCGCTAAAAATGTCACATCTCCTTTTGCAGCATTTTCTATATTTGAAAAAGATGAAATATCTATATTAGGATTGCCAATGAGTTTTCCTTCAATCATCTGACATAGTTTATTTGCTTTAATCTTCATGTTTTAATCTTTAACCACAACCTTCTGGATAGCAAATATAATGTTTAATAATACTTGCATTTCGCGTATTGATGCTAAATCCTTTTTTTATTTTTGACAAGTTGATTAGAGAATTGTCTTTTTTTAAGAATTTTATTTCATCTTCTATAAAGTTATATGTTTCATTTTTTATGCTGATGGGGAAAACCACGTAATCAACATCTGTTCTGCTTATATTAAGTTTTTTAATTGCTTTGCTTCGGATTTCATTTAATTGAATTTTTATCTCTGTTTTGTTAATAGATTTAATTTTTAATAATTTTCTATTAATAATTGTAGTAGCTAATATTTTTAACACTTTGTCTTTCGCTTGTGTCCAATTTTTTATGCAAGTTAAAATATCAGCATCATCTAATAGTGAAAAGTGATTCAGTAGATTATTTGTTTCAAAAAATTTGTGATTAATTTTCCCTTTTTTTGATAAAAATAATTCAAATTGAGGTGTTGTATAAATTATCTGATTCTGTTTACTTAATTCTTTCGCTCTCTTTAAAACTTTCATTAAGGTGTGTTCTGCAGATAAAACAGTTTTATGTAAATATACTTGCCAATACATAAGTTTTCTTGCAATAATAAATTTTTCGATTGAATAAATTCCTTTGTAATCAATAACTAATTCGTTGTTGTGGACATTCATCATACTAATAATACGGTCAGAATTAATAATCCCTTCATTTACTCCAGAGTAAAAACTATCCCTATTTAAATAATCTAGACGATCTACATCTAGTTGACTTGAAATTAATTGGTGTAAAAATTTTTTTTTATATTTTTTTTGAAAAATATCAATAGCTAAGTTTAATCGACCTTTAAATAGTCTATTTAAGTTTTCCATAAACATAATTGATATTTTTTCATGAGATAAGTTTTGGACAATAGAATGCTCTAAAGCATGTGAAAATGGTCCATGTCCAATATCATGAAGCAGTATTGCAATTAGACTGGCTTCATGTTCTTTTTTTGTAATTTTTTGGCCTTTTGATTTAAGTGTCTGAATAGCTTGATTCATTAAGTGCATAGCTCCAATGGCATGATGAAATCTACTATGGTGAGCTCCCGGATATACCAATGAGGACAAGCCAAGTTGAGAAATTCTTCTTAATCTTTGAAAATAGGGGTGTGCAATAATTTCCCAAATAATATTGAATTGAATTGGGATGAATCCATATATTGGGTCATTTATGATTTTGTTTTTGAGATACGACATTTATTTTAAATTTAAGTAAATTTAAAAAACAAAAACACACAATAATGAACTCTTGTAATATTTTATGGATTGATGATGAAGTAGATTCATTAAAATCTCATATTCTTTTCTTAAAAGAAAAAGGCTTTTTTATACAAACAGTATCTAATGGCTATGATGCTCTTGAAATGGTTCATGAAAATCATTTTGATATTATATTTTTAGATGAAAACATGCCAGGACTTAGTGGGTTAGACACTTTGTCTAAATTAAAAGAAATTATAAGTTGCCCTGTTATCATGATTACAAAAAGTGAGCAGGAAAGTATTATGGAAGATGCTATAGGTGCTAAAATATCGGACTATCTTATTAAACCAGTGAATCCAAATCAAATTCTTTTATCAATTAAAAAAAATCTAGAATTTACAGAATTGATTAATAATAAAACAAATTCTGATTATCAGCGCGAATTTTTGTCAATAGGGACTATGATTAACTCCGTTAATTCATTTGATGATTGGGTGAAAATCTATAAAAAAATTATTTACTGGGAATTAGAACTGGATTCATTAGAAGAAAATAATATGTTGGATATTTTGTTGACACAAAAAAAGGAAGCAAATATTCATTTCTTTAAATATATAAAACAACATTATCAGGAGTGGGTGGAAAATGAAAAATATCACAACTTAATTATGTCACATAATTTATTTGAAACATATGTTTTACCCGAAATATCAAATGATACATCTACATTTCTATTATTAATTGATAATTTAAGATTTGATCAGTGGAAGGTGATTCAACCTTTGTTAGATCCGTATTTTTCTATTAAAGAACACGCATATTGTAGTATTTTGCCTACAGCAACTCAGTATTCTAGAAATGCTATTTTCTCAGGTTTAATGCCAAATAAAATGAAAGAAAAATTCCCTGAATTTTGGTTAGATGATACGGATGAAGGTGGTAAAAACTTATATGAAAAAGAATTTTTACTTCAACAGTTAAATCGATTTTCCTGTTCTAGTAATTTTTCATTTAATAAAGTTTTTAATTTGGAGCATGGAAAAAAAATGATAGATAGATTGAATGAGTTTTTAAATAAACCATTAAATGTGATTGTTTATAATTTTGTTGACATTTTATCACATGCAAAAACGGAGTTCAAAATGATAAAAGAATTAGCAAGCGATGAGAAATCCTATAGGGACTTGACTTTGACTTGGTTTAAAAACTCACCATTATTTGATTTGTTGAAAAAACTATCATCATCTAATTCAACTATTTTTATTACTTCTGATCATGGTACAATTAATGTAACAGAGCCCAGTAAGGTGGTAGGTGAAAAAACTATTTCTTCTAATTTGCGTTATAAAACAGGGAGAAAAATGAAGTTTGATAATAGAGACGTATTACATGTTGAGAATCCGGAGCATTTTATGCTGCCTAAGAGTACTATAAGTTCTTCTTTTATTTTTGCTGCTCCTAATAAGTATTTTGTTTATCCAAACAATTATAATCATTATGCTCATCATTATATTAATACATATCAACATGGAGGTATATCAATGGAAGAAATGATTATCCCTATTATTTCTTTAAAGTCAAAAAAATGATTAAAAGTTACGACATTAGTACGTTGGATAAATTATCTTCTGTTGCTTTAGAATTGTTAAGCTTAACAGATAATCGTATTTTTGCTTTATATGGTGGTTTGGGTGTTGGCAAAACTACATTAGTTAAGTATATGTGTAATCATTTAAAAGTTGTGGATTCTGTTTCTAGCCCTACATTTTCGATTGTTAATGAATATTCGAATGAAACAAGTAATCCAATTTTTCATTTTGATTTTTATAGATTAGACAATATAGAAGCTGCACGAAAAATAGGATTTGATGTGTATCTTAATTCAAATGCTTATTGTTTTATTGAGTGGCCTAATTTAATAGAATCATACTTGCCTTGTAAGCATCATGCTATTAAACTTGAAGAAGTTCAAGATAAACGACAATTACTTGTGTTAAAATAATAATATTATGAAAGATAATTTTTTATCCTTTTCTGATGCAGGATTTACACTTCCGCAGGAAGAAGTTTTAGAATTAAAATCTAAAAATAAAAAACTTACAATAGGGATTCCAAAAGAGGTTCTATTGCAAGAAAAAAGAATAGGATTAGTACCTGATGCAGTTAATTTACTGACACTTAATAATCATAATGTTATTGTGCAAAGTGGGGTCGGTGAGTTTATTAATTTTTCAGATCAAGAATATAGTGATTGTGGCGCTTCTATTGTGGAAACAGCTCAAGAAGTGTATCAGGCTGATATTATTTTAAAAGTTTCTCCACCTAATTCACAAGAAATTCAATTTATGAAGCAAAATCAAACTTTGATTTCAGCTTTGCAATTAAAAATTCAAAATGCAGATTTTTTTCAGCAATTAATGGATAAAAAGATTACAGCGATAGCATATGATTATATTCAAGACGAAGATGGTATTTTTCCAGTGGTACGCTCCATGAGTGAAATTGCTGGAAATGCATCTATATTAATTGCTGCAGAATGTTTAAGTAATTTAAATAATGGAAAAGGTGTATTGATGGGAGGTGTTGCTGGTGTTAGTACCACGGATGTTGTTATTTTAGGTGCTGGTACCGTTGGTGAATTTGCTGCTAGATCAGCAATTGGGTTAGGAGCATCTGTTAAGATTTTTGATAACTCACTCTATAAACTAAGAAGAATACAAGATAAGTTGCAGACGCGAATTGATACCAATATGATTAATCCGAAAGCTTTAGAAAAAGCGGTTAGACGCGCGGATGTCTTGATTGGAGCTATTCGTGCCCCGGAGAGAAGAACTCCTTGTTTAATATCTGAAGAGATGGTAAAGCTTATGAAGCCAGGTTCAGTTATTGTAGATGTTAGTATTGATAGAGGGGGTTGTGTAGAAACATCAGAAATTACTTCACATAAATCTCCAACTTTTATTAAGCATGGTGTTATACATTATTGTGTTCCTAATATTCCATCTAGAGTGGCTAGAACGGCGTCATTTTCTTTAAGTAATATTTTTTCTTCATTGTTATTAGATATTGGCCAATATGGCGGTGTGAATAAAATTATTTTCAATAATCCTAATATTGGACAAGGTGCTTATATTATTAATGGAAAATTAGTAAATAAAAGTATTGCAGAATGGTTTAATTTACCCCATCAACCATCTAATTTGTTATAAACTTATTATATGGGTTTTTTAAATAGGTTTTCTTTTTATTTCATTGGTGTTTTATTTGGATGTTTTATACTCTATATTTCCTTAAAAGGGCGAAAAGAACCCCTTTCTTTTAATTATTTTCCAAATAGTAGGGTTAAAAGTCATTTAGTAAATAGTGATATTAT
>NZWM01000050.1 GCA_002698365.1 Flavobacteriales bacterium
TTAAGAGGTATTACACCTACATATATGGATAAAACTGGGCGAAATGGATTGCGTATAGGTGACTGTGAGTTAGATGATTTCTATGAAAGATTTCAAAACCTCATTAAAAAACATAAACAACTGTTAACACATTATAATTATGAAGCTAATCTCGAAAAAGAAATTCAAGAGTGGTTTGAAGCAATAGACAAGATAAAAACAATTCCTTTTATTAATAGTGAATATTTTTTAAAAGAAGCATTGTCAAATAAAAAAAAGGTTTTAGCAGAAGGCGCTCAGGGAACATTATTAGATGTAGATTTCGGTACTTATCCATTTGTAACGTCTTCGAATACAATTTCTTCAGGAGCATGTAATGGCCTTGGTGTAGCACCAAATAAAATAAAAAATGTAATTGGGATTTTTAAAGCATATTGCACGCGAGTCGGCGCTGGACCTTTTCCCACAGAACTAAAGAATAATGAAGGTGAAATGATGGCAGAAAAAGGCAATGAATTTGGTTCAACTACAGGAAGAGCAAGAAGATGCGGATGGATTGATTTACCGGCACTCAAATATGCAATTAATATTAATGGAGTTACAGAGTTGAGTATGATGAAGTCCGATGTATTAAGTGGTTTTCAAAAAATAAAAGTATGCATTGGGTATGAATATATGGGAGCAAGTATTGAATATGTACCATATGATTTAAATCAAAAATCTATTAAGCCCATATATGTTGAGCTTGATGGATGGCCTGAAGACATTTCACAAATTAAATCTAAATCTGAAATACCTACAGCATTTAAGAAATATATAGATTTCCTAGAATCAGAGTTAAAAACAAAAATATCTATTATTTCTGTCGGCCCTGATAGATCTCAAACTCTATTTAGATGAAACACAATATTTCAAACAACGCTTTAGGTCTATCTATCCTTTTGTTTTGTTTTTATCATAATGTATTTTGTCAATCAACAATCAATGTTATTCAATCTGAAAAATTAGAGCAAATTAATATCAACGACACTATTTTTCAAAAATTTTCTGGGAATGTAATTATAGAGTATTCTGATTTAAAAATCGTTTCTGACACAATTATGATTGATGAATACCAACACCTTGTGCGAGGTTGGGGAAACACTCATATTTTCAATGACACATTAAGTTGTCACAGTGACTCTATTAACATAAAAACCAAATTAGATCAAATTATTTTTCATCAGAATACTTTACTGAAAACTAATAATATGGAAATAGGAAGTAATGAAATCATATATAATTATGAAAACAAGGAAGTGAAATACTTCAAAAGTGGCAATGTTACAACAACTGATTACAGTATAGATAGCAAGGAGTTTACACATAAATTAAATACAAAAAACTCATATTTTAATAAGAATGTTGAATTACAAAATGAAGAATATTCTATTGTCTCCGAAAGTATTGATCAATCAGAAGAAAAAATCATATTTTCCGGTAACACAATTATACAACATATTGATTTTCAAATAAATTGCAAAAACGGATTTCTTGAAAAATCAAAAACACTTGAATTATCTAATGGTGTAACTGTACATTTTGAAAATCAATCAATCAAAGCAAATAGATTAAAAAGAAATGTAAAAACAAAAGAAAATTATTTTAATGATGATGTACATATAATAATCAATCAAAACAAACATGTTTTTGGACAAAAACTACATCAAATAAATAATACATCAACAATAACTAAGAATCCTTATATCAAATTACTCAATGAAAAAGACACAACTTTTATTAAAGCTGAAACAATAAAAATAGATCAAGATGAAAATCTATTGCTAGATAAAAACGTAACCATTTATAACAAAAATTTACAAGGTAAATGTAACACTATGGATTTCCAATCTAACAATAGAGAAATTAATATGAATACTAGACCTGTCTTATGGTTTAACAACATCCAAATAACTGGAGAAAAAATACAACTATATACTCATGAAAATACTATAGATAGCATATATATACCAACTAAAGCTTTTATTATATCACAAGTGGATTCTTCTAAATATTATAATCAAATAAAAGGAAGGGAATTAGAGGGCAAAATCCAAGACAACCACATACAATATGCTAACATATCTAGAAATGGTGAATTAATATATTTTAAAAAAAATAAGAAGAAAAAAAGAACTAGTGTCAATCATGTTCAAGCAGGTAATATTGAATTGTTTTTTGAGCAAAATAGTATTAAGGAAGTTCTATGTGTTGATCAAATAGACTCTAAATATACTGAAGTAGACACAATAGATGTTAGTAAAAATCTGACCCAAATGTATTTAGATGGATTTAAATTAGAAACAAACAATATTAACATGATGTTTTAACATCATTTTATAGATAAAATCTGACGTTTTTTTATAAAAAACATATAATAAAGTGCAAAAAAGTTCTTGTTATAGTTTTTTTAATATATATTTGTCCCTGTTAACTAATAAAAATTATATAATTATTATTACTATGAAAAAGTTTATTTTAATGTTTGCTACTGCATGTTTGATAACATTCTCAGCAAACGCTCAAACAAAAAAAGGAACTGTACTTTTAGGTGCAGGAAGCCAGTTTTCTGGAACAGCATGGACAGATTGGCAAATAACTCCAAAGATTGGATATTTTATCCAAGATGGTTTAGCAATTGGTGCTGAAGTTCATTTTGACACTGATGATGAGTATTTCCCAGCTTTTACTGGATATCTAGTAGATAATGGAGATGGTACTTTTAGTGAAGTTGGTGCTCACAGTGATTATACACTTACTTCTAATGTAAGAAGATTTGGTGTGTTCGCTAGATACTATGCTGCTAGAAATCTATTTATGGAAGTTAGTATGAATAGTGGTACTACTCAGTCAGAAGAGTGGGTAGAAGATGTACCTGTTTTTGATGCTGCTTCAGGAGGACTTGTATTATCTGATATGGTTTTACAAGAAAGAACTCAATCTTCTCACGTTAGATTAGGTATGGGTTACACGCTGGTATGGAGAGAGCACTTCGCTGTTGAACCATTCATTCACTTAGACTTAATTGTTGATGGTGAAAGAGTTCATCCAGGTGGTGGTGCAATGCAAGCTGCAGAGACTACTGACCTTTCAGGATCAGAGTTTATAGCAGGTGTAAACTTTAGCTTATTCTTCTAAAAAAAAAGAATAACAAATAGAAAAAAGGGGTTCAATTGAACCCCTTTTTTTATATAATGAAAATTAATTAATAAACTTATTCAACCAAGTTGTTGTTACAGGCACCTTCCAATTTTGCAAAAAATCTAATTTATCCTTAACCAAAGTATTGTAGACAATAACATCTGGAGTAATAACATCTTTAAATTTTGACAATGGTAAAAGTCTTGTAATATTATTATCAACAAATAAAATATTTAATCGATTGAAAAAATCTATATTATATTCTACTCCTATAGACTGAATCAATAAAATAGATTTATCAATCGAACAACCACTTATATTATACTCTGTTTCATCAACAAATAATAAAATAAACCACTCATCAATCTTAAACGATGAATTAACAGGTTTATCATGAGTAGTCCAAGAATTACAAAAATCTTTAATTTTAACACTGATTTGATTTATTTCTGTAAGATTTATTTTTCTTTCAGATTGATACACCCACACCTTAGATTTATTAGGCATTTTTGAGAATTCGATAAACATATTATAGACTTTCGGCTTTCACAATTAATTCAGCAATATCTAAAACTTCAACAGACCCTTCCGCTAATAACTTCACACCATCTGTAATCATAGTATTACAAAAAGAACAGCCTGTAGCAATTACTTTTGTATTCATATTAAGTGCTTCTTGTGTTCGATTGATATTAATATCTTGTTTGCCTTTTTCGGGCTCTTTAAACATTTGAGCACCACCAGCACCACAACAAAAAGAAGTTTTTTTAGACCTTGGCATCTCAACTAAATCAAATCCAATTTTTTTAATCAATTCTCTAGGTACACTAAATATATTATTTCCTCTACCTAAATAACAAGGGTCATGATAAGTGATTTTCTTGCCTTTAAAATCACCGGAAATTATTAATCTCTTATTGTTAATTAACTCATATATAAATTCTGTATGATGCAGAACTTCATAATCACCACCCAAGCCCTTATATTCATTTTTTAGAGTATTGTAGTCATGAGGACATGTCGTGACAATACGCTTAATATTATAAGAATTCATTACTTCTATATTCACCATGGCCTGCATCTGAAAAAGAAATTCATTTCCAGCACGCTTAGCAATATCCCCACTAGCAGATTCCTCAAGACCTAATACACCAAATTTAACATTAGCTTGGTTCATAATTTTAACAAAGGCTTTAGTTATCTTTTTTGCACGATCATCAAAACTACCAGCAGATCCAACCCAAAATAAAACTTCGGGAGTCTGACCTTTGGATCTCCATTCCGACATTGTTGTAACAGTTAAATTCATATTATTTAAAAACTTGAATTTTTACATTTTTTTCTACTAAATCTGTAAAGGCACCTTCATATCTAGTAGCTCTAACTATATGATTATCAATCCAATGATAATTTCCGCCCCTAGGCTTATCCATTAATAAACCATGGTATTTAAATTTATTATCATTTAGCCATTTTTCTGTAACATCCCTGTGCTGCTCTAATCTTGAAGTAAAAAAAGTAATAATATGGCCTTCATCATACCATTTATTGAGTGTTTGTAATGCTTCTGGGTAAACATTAGCGGTAACCATTCTTTCAGGCTGTTCATTTGGAATGTCATCACAAATAGTACCATCTATATCTATTAAATAATTTTTAATATGTTTAGGTAAAACAGGACTAATATGCTGTCCTTCAATAACTTTTTCAATTAATTTTATTTTTTTATTCATCTTCTTTCCATTTTAAACGATCAGAGGCGGGAAACTGCCAAGGAGCACCATTGTTTTCTATATTTGAAAAAACCGAATTTAATTCAGCAGGAGCCCCTGCTTCTTCCATGACTAAATATCGTCGTAAATCAATAATAATTGATAATGGATCTATATTTAAAGGACAAGCCTCAACGCATGCATTACAGGATGTACAGGCCCACAATTCCTCGGGAGATATAAAGTCGTTCAACAGGCTTTTTTCATCAGCAAAATTTTCACCATGTTTATCAATACCTTTAGACAACTGTTCAGTTCTATCACGTACATCCATCATAATTTTTCTTGGGGACAATTTTTTTCCCGTGACATTCGCAGGACACTCCGATGTACAACGTCCACATTCTGTACAAGAATATGCATTTAATAACTGCACCCATGTTAAATCAGTAACATCCTTGGCACCAAATCTAGCTGGACTTGAAGTGTTTTCTGGTTGAGAAAAAGGATCTGAATTAGGATCTAACATAATTTTAACTTCGTTGGTAACAGAAGACATGTTATTAAATTGACCTTTTGGCGTTAACGAAGCATAATATGTATTAGGAAACGCAAGAATTATATGTAAATGTTTAGAAATAACTAAATAATTTAAAAAACCGAAAATTCCAAGTATATGAGACCACCAGAAAAATTTAAAAATAAAATAAAGAGAGGAAAATGACATAGAGTGAAAATATGGAGCTAGTAATCCACTTATCCAAAAATCAGATCCAGTGCCTGGCCAATCTTTATTAACATGACCCATGGCTAAATCAGCGGCATTCATAATCAAAAAGGCTGACATTAAGAGAATTTCGAAAATTAAAATAAGATTAGCATCAGATGTAGGCCAACCTTCCATTTCCTTATTGTGAAACCGTGATATTCGAATAATATTTCGTCTAATTAAAAATATTATACAAGACACCAAAACTAATAATGCTAATACTTCAAAAGAATTAATTAAAAAATTATACCAACCAGCCCAATTAGGAGAATATAATATACGATGAGTACCTAGAATACCATCCAGTATAATTTCTATAATCTCTATATTGATAATAACAAAACCTAAATAAATAATAAGATGAAGAACAGCAACCAGAGGTTTTTTGAACATTTTTTTCTGACCAAAAGCAATAAAAAATACATTTTTCCATCTTGCTTTTTTATCAGTAAATTCGCCAGCACTTTTTCCAAGGTTAATATTTCTAATAATTTTAGAAAAATTTTTATAAAAAAGAGCACAACTTAAACATAAAGTGATGAAAAAAATGATACTACCAACTTCAATTGAAAACATACTTTAAAAGTAATATTATTTATTAGATTTTTTATCACCACCCCACAATGAAATATTAACATATTTCTTGGGGTTTTCCTTTATATCAACAAGTAAATCATCAAAACTATTTAAAGTATTTGCAAGTTCATTAAAAATAGAATCATTATAAATAAATTTACCAAAACTACCTTGTTCTGAATTCATATTCTTTAATAATACGTCTAATTGCTCAGAAACTGACAAAATATTATCTGAGAGACTCTTAAATTCAATTCCTGCTGCTTCATTACTAATTTTAGATATATTTACCAAAATACCATCTATGGTTTTTACATGTGAATCTACTAACTCTGAAACAGCTGCAATATTTTGCACACTATGAGCCACACGCTCTTCGTTTTGTGATAATATTCTATTTGCTGTATTAGACAATTCATTAATTTCTTTTAGAACCTTATCAAAAGAAATAATTAATTGATCCAATCCAACTTTCATTGAACCAAACTGCTCAGTCACCTCATTAGTTAAACCACTTGCTCTAGACCCAAGTAAAGTATCTCCACTAACGGCCATTTGTTGACCATCTAACACTTTTAACTCTAAAGATTTTGAGCCCATCAAATCTGAATCATAAATTTCTAAAATAGAATTATTAGAAAATTCAATATCTTCTTCAATAGCAACTTCAACAATTAAATTACCACTTTTAGTAGAGTTAAATGTAATATTAGACACTTGACCAACCCTAAATCCATTCATTGTAACAGGGCGAGAAATAGTTAATCCATCTACATTCTCATAAATAGAGTAAAAAAATTTTTTATTTGAGAATATATTTTCTCCTTTCAAAAAATTAATACCCCAATACAAAACAGTTAGTAAAATACATGTAAAAAGACCTATTAACAGTTCATTTGATTTTTTCAAAGCTATATAGTTTAATTAGACAAAAGATATGAAATTTAGTTTAAAATTGATAATGCATCTGATAATGAAATTTTTTGACCATTTAATATAGCTATTGTAAAAAAATCATTATAGCCATAAGATATAAGTTTTTTCTTTAAAACAGATATTTCTTCTAATGTTTCCACCTTACCAAAGGTATACTTATATTGACCGCCTTCATTAAATTCAAAAATCATTTCTTTTTCTTTAATACTAAACTCTTTTTTGAAAGCAGATGATAAAAACTGTACGCTGAAAAACAATTCATGATTATCAACAGATTTCGTTTTCGTTTCTAAAATCACCGTTTCCATTTCTGTTTTATAATCCTTAATTGCCCTGAAAATTGCTGAAGCCATGTAGATTTTTCCATTTTTAGTATTTAGAAAATCCTCTTCTTTATGATTCGTTAAAAAACCTAACTCTATTAAAACACTAGGCATTGTAGCACGACTTAACACTAGGAAACCTGCTTGCTTCACACCTCGATCCTTGCGGCCTACTCTATTTTTAAATTGATTTTGAATCTTACTAGCTAACAATAAACTATTATTTAGGTGATTTGATTGATACATCGAAAGTGCAATATAGGATTCAGGTTCTGATGGATTGAATCCTTCATAATTGACATTATAATTATCCTCCATTAAAATCGAAGAATTTTCTCTAATTGCAACATTTAAATTACTTGTAGTTTTATGCAACCCCATAACATATGTTGTAGATCCATAAACACCCTTATCGCGAAAAGCATCACAATGTATAGATAAAAATAAGTCTGATTGGGCCTCATTAGCAATACGAGTTCGTTCAGACAACTTAATAAACTTATCTGTTTCTCTAGTGTAAATCACATTAACTTCGGGAAATTCTTCCTTTATATAGTTTCCCAACAATAAAGACACCTCTAACACAATATCTTTTTCTGCAGATTTATAGCGACTAGTTCCTAAAGTCCCTGGATCTTTTCCTCCATGTCCTGGATCAATAACAACTGTTTTAATACCCAAGTTATTACTCTGAGCCTGAATAGAATCAAAAGAATAAACAATTAAAAGTGTAAGAAATACTTGAATTAGTCGTTTCAATTATAAAAATATTACCTTAATTAGAGTAATATAAATAAAGTTTTGTGAAACTTCGATTAAAATATTATAAAATATTAATTATTTCAACGTTGTGTTTTGTGCATATTGCACATGCACAAAATAAGACAACAAATAACTTCATATACTCTGCAAAAGACTCCATACTATATGACTTGAACAATAATACTGTGAAATTATATAAAAATGCAGAAGTGATTTATGAAAACATTAAATTAAATGCTGGATTCATATCAATAGATTTTGATGAAAATATTCTTTTTTCCACAGGAATTCTAGATTCAGTTGGCAATAGAATTGAACCACCTGTGTTTATGGAAAATAAAAAACAATATAATGCAGATACGATTATATATAATTATAAATCAAAAAAAGCTAAAATCAAAAAACTATTAACAGAAGAAGAAGGTGGTTATTTACATGGAAAAGAAATTAAAAAGGAAGGAGAAAAGATATATTATTTAAAAAATGGAAGATATACTACATGCTCATTAGAACACCCACATTTCTTTATTCATGCAAAAAAAATAAAACTGATAACAGGTGAGCAAATTATTACTGGCCCAGCCAACTTAGTTTTAGGCGAAATTCCCACGCCTTTATTTATCCCTTTCGGCATATTTCCAATCCAAGCAAAAAGAGCCTCTGGAGTGATTTTACCTACATATGGTGAATCTACTACATTAGGTTATAATTTACGTGATCTAGGATATTACTTTAGCATTAATGATAACATTAGCCTATCAGTAAATGGAGACGTATACACTAGAGGTAGCTGGAGGTTAGGGCTAACATCTAAATATAAAAAAAGATATAAATTTGATGGTGATTTTAAATTACACTTTTCTAAAACAAAAATTGGAGAAATTGAAAGAAGTGATTACAGTGTGTCAAAAGATTTTAAAATTACATGGAATCACAAACAAAATCCAAAAGCACATCCAAATAATCAATTTTCAGCTTTAATTAATTTAGCAACCAGTTCCTATCTTCGCAATAATTCATACAATGCTGATTATTTACAAAACACATTAAGTTCGAATATATCTTTTCAAAGAAGATGGGACAACAAACCTTATAATCTATCTATTAATTTGAGACACAACCAAAACACCTTAAATAAGCAAGTAGATTTAACATTACCTGAATTAGCATTTACAGTAAATCGAATATTCCCATTTAAAAATGTAATTGGGAAAAAATATTTACAAAATTTTGGCTTTAACTATCAATTAAATGCTAAAAATAACTTAAGTGCTCCTGACAGTTTATTATTTCAAAACATAAATCAAAATATAAGAAGTGGAATCAAACATTCTATTCCTGTTTCAACCTCTTTCAATGTATTTAAACACATCAATGTAAGCCCATCTATTCAATATAATGAACGATGGTATTTTACTAAAAAAATGAAAAACTGGAATTCAGATTTAGGAATAATGAACTCTGATACACTAACTGGATTTTGGGCAGTGAGAGATTATTCCTTTTCGACACAGTTTAGCACAAAAATATATGGTCTAATATCAACAAAAAAGAAAAAATTTAGACATGTGCTTACGCCATCTATTATATATTCATATAAACCTGATTTTTCGCAAGAAAAGTTTGGTATTTATTCAGAAGTTGACACTGACAATGGTGTCGAAAAATACTCTCACTTTGAAGGGAGTATTTATGGAATACCAGGAAGCACAAAACAAAACTTGTTAAATCTGAGTATAAATAATAATTTAGAAATGAAGGTGAATAAAAATGGGGAAGAAAAGAAAGTTAAATTAATTGAAAGCCTAAGTATTCGCGGAAGTTATAATAATGCAGCAGATTCTCTGAAAATGAGTCCAATTTCCATCAATCTTCGGACAAAATTATTTAACAAAATTGATATCAAAGCAAATAGCACCATTGATCCATACTCGATTAATCAAGAGGGAAATAGAATTGATGAATTTTTAGTGCACTCTAGACAACTGGGAAGATTAACAAATATGAATTTTAATATCGGTGTAAATCTTACAAATCCCAAAAAACAAAAAACATCAAATTTAGCTACTGAAGAACAATTGGAATATATTAATCAAAATCTTGATTATTTTGTTGACTTTACAGTACCTTGGTCACTAAGGTTTTTTTATAATTTCACATATAACAAACCCACTTTTGAATCAGATATTATTCAAACAATTAATTTTAATGGGGATTTAAATATTACTAGAAAATGGAAGATTGGTTTTAGATCCGGATATGATTTAAAAAATAAAGATTTCACATATACTTCCATTGATATTTATAGGGACTTACATTGCTGGGAAATGACATTTAATTGGATTCCTCTTGGTTTTCACCAAAGTTATAATTTTGTTATACGGGTAAAATCATCTATTCTACAGGACTTAAAATTAACAAAAAAACGGGATTTTTATGATTATTAATTTTGCAACCAATTTATTAGTATTTTTTGACCAAATTTAGTTAAAATAGATTCGGGATGATATTGTATACCATGAAGAGGATACTGTAAATGTCTAAAAGACATAACTACTTCATCCTTATCTACAGCAGTTACTATAAAATCACTATTTGATGACAAATTAATTGCCCAAGAATGATATCTCCCCACAAAAATATGTTCTGGTACATTTTCATAAACTAAATCTTGTCTATTTAAAATCTGAATTTTTGATTTTCTACCATGCATTACCTCTTTTAAATTAAACAATTTACATCCAAACGCCACAGCAATAGCTTGTGCTCCTAAACATATACCCAAAATAGGTTTTTTAGCATAATATTTCTGTACTAATTCTACTGATATTCCTGCATCTAAAGGTAAACCCGGACCAGGAGAAATAATAATTTTATCAAAATATGAAATATCACTTATGCTAATCTCATCATTTCGTACAACATTAACACTAGAAACATATGTTTCACACATGTGTTTCAAATTAAATGTAAAAGAATCATAATTATCAATTATTAGTAATTTCATATATTTTGTAAATTTCAAAAAATATTTTTATATGAAACAAAAAATACTGTCAAATAATGCTCCTAACCCCATTGGACCATATAGTCAAGCTATAAAAAATGGAAATATGATATTTATATCTGGACAAATTGCTATCAATCCAAAAACTAATATATTAGTCAATGAGAATATACAAAAGGAAACTGAAATGGTAATGGAGAATATCCACAATATACTCAATGAGTGCAATTGCACATTTGACAATGTAGTGAAATGTTCTATTTTTTTATCAAACATGGATTTATTTAAATCAGTTAATGAGGTTTACGGAAGCTATTTTAATGAACCATATCCAGCCAGAGAAACAGTACAGGTAAGTTGTTTGCCAAAAAATGTTAATATTGAAATATCTGCTATTGCAATAGCTAAATAATTATATTTGAAATAAACTATTTTAAAATATGTATACAAGAGAAAATTTTAAAACAAAAAAAGCTTTAAAAGAAGCTGTTAAAGATGGAAGAAAAATAACAGTCTACCAACCTGGACCATATGGGGGGAATGAACCGGAAAACGGAGAAGTCGTATTAGAAGGACCTCATTACCCTGAACCACATACTTGGTATGCTACTGGTACATTGAAAAATGGAATTTTAATTAAAGTAAAATAAAATTATGGATTTTGATATTATAATAATAGGTAGCGGACCAGGTGGATATGTGGCTGCTATAAGAGCATCTCAATTAGGTTTAAAAACTGCAATTGTAGAAAAAGAAGAATTGGGAGGCATATGTTTAAATTGGGGATGCATACCTACAAAAGCTCTTTTAAAAAGTGCACAAGTATTTGAGTATATCCAACATGCACAAGAATATGGAATTACGATACATGATTATAAATTAAATTTCACAGATGTAATCAACAGAAGTAGAGATACTGCAAATAATATGAGCAAAGGCATCCAATTTCTCATGAAAAAAAATAAAATTACTGTAATTAATGGATTTGCTGAATTAACTAATAATAAAACAGTCAAAGTAATTGATAGCAATAAAAAAGAAAAAACATACTCTGCTAATCATATCATTATTTCTACTGGAGCAAGATCAAGAGAACTACCAAACTTAAAGCAAAATGGTAAAAACATAATTGGATACAGAGAAGCCCTCACTTTAAAAAGCTTACCTAAATCAATGATTATTGTGGGCTCTGGTGCAATTGGTGTAGAGTTTGCATATTTCTATAATGCGATGGGGACCAAGGTGACAATTGTTGAATACTTACCTGAAATTGTACCTAATGAAGATCACGACGTTTCTAAGGAATTAGCCAAAAATTTAAAAAAGAAAGGAGTTACGATATTAACAGAATCAACTGTAACTAATATAGAAGGAAAAAATAGTGAATCCACAGTAACAATTAAGACACAGAAGGGAGAAGAGAAGATTCAAGCTGAAATTATTCTATCTGCTGTTGGAATTACGCCTAATATAGAAAATATTGGCCTAGAGGGCTTAAAAATAGCTAAAAACAACGGAAGAATCACGGTAAATGAATACTATCAAACTAACATTGAGGGTTATTACGCTATTGGAGATGTGATTGAAGGACCTGCTTTAGCACATGTTGCCTCAGCTGAAGGTATAATATGCGTAGAAAAAATAGCTGGGCATAATCCTGATCCTATTGATTATAATAATATCCCTGGATGTACATATTGCTCTCCAGAAATAGCCTCTGTTGGTTTCACTGAAAAAGCTGCTCTAGAAAAAGGATATGAGTTAAAAATTGGTAAATTTCCTTTTTCAGCATCAGGCAAGGCAAGTGCTGCTGGTCATAAAGAAGGTTTTGTGAAAGTTATTTATGATGCAAAATACGGCGAATTACTAGGTGCTCATATGATTGGATACAATGTAACTGAAATGATTGCAGAAATTGTAGCTGCAAGAAAACTAGAGACAACTGGACATGAAATCTTAAAAAGTGTTCATCCACATCCTACTATGAGTGAAGCTGTAATGGAAGCCACTGCTGCAGCATATGGGGAAGTCATACACTTGTGAGATAAAGCTATTATTTAATTTATTCGACTTAAATATACAACTTGTTGATTGAAAAGATTATTAAAAATGATAGTGTCTTGAGAAACAAATGTAAATGGATTAAGTACGGGTTCTATAACCTTATCAGGTTCACCACCAAACTCAATACTCATATTATTGGTATTGTCACATTCACCAATCCAACTACCATTGTATGAGTATAGCATCCCATCTTGACCTATATACTGATAATATACATAACCATTTTCTGCAAAAAGAGACTCAGGACACCCAGGATGTATATTGTCATAAAAAGTTGCCGAATAGTTGCATAGACAAGTAACATTGCCATTTGAATATTCTATATCATTTGTTTTCCATTCTCAAACAATCGAACAGGAAGTATCTTCATTTTGCTCACATCCAAAGAAAAAAACAAACGGAATAATTAGTAATAAATATTTTTTATAATTCCACATATATGGCCGATTTAGATAATCCAAATTACACATTAAAATTGGATTGTTTCAATACTAAAAATATGATAACATATAAGTTTTATAATTTTTGAAACAAACGATATCAATAATAAATCTTAGGTTTACACTAATGCGTCTAAAACACTGAAAGAAAGTGATTTAAGAGTTGAAGCTGACAGAATGTCAATGTGTTTATTTTTACAAAAACAGTATAAATTTTTGAAAAATATTTAAAAATAATAAGTAGATTTGTTTTCTATGAGAATTGATATTTTATCACCACTACCCCACTTGCTAAAAGCGCCATTCACAACCTCCATTTTAGCAAAAGCCATTGAAAAAAAAATAGTCGAAATACATATTCATGATTTACGAGATTATGCCAAAAACAACAAAAAACAAATTGATGATTATTCATATGGTGGAGGTGGCGGCATGGTTTTAATGATTGAACCAATAGCTAACTGCATTAACACACTACAGCAAGAAAGAGAATATCAATCAGTGATATTTATGACACCTGACGGAAAAAAGCTAACACAAAGAACGTGTAACGAACTTTCACAACAAAAGAATATAATTATTCTATGCGGGCGCTATGAGGGTGTAGACCAAAGAATACGGGATATTTTTGTGAACAAAGAGATATCTATTGGTGATTATGTGCTTACAGGAGGAGAACTGCCTGCATTAGTATTATGTGACTGCATTATAAGACTGCTTCCAGGAAGCATGAGCAATTCAAGCTGCGCCCTCTCTGACTCTTTTCAAGACAACTTATTAGCTCCACCTATTTACACAAGACCATCTGATTTCAAAGGTCATAAGGTGCCAGAAATCCTACTATCTGGAGACACAGCAAAAATATCAGACTGGAAAGAAGAACAAGCACACAAAAAAACACAACAAAAAAGACCTGATCTACTAGACAAACAATAAATTAATAAATTATTTTCTTGATAATCATAAAAAGATGGTTAATTTTGCAAACTCTAAATAATTGTACTATGACTTCACTAAGAAACGAGATAGAAAAAAGTTTAATCGAAAAAAAAGATCATCCTTCTTTTAAAGCTGGAGATACAATTACAGTCTATTATAAAATTAAGGAAGGTGAAAAAGAAAGAACACAATTTTTCAAAGGAGACGTTATTCAAAGAAAAGGAGGTGGACTTACTGAAACATTTACTATTCGAAAAATTTCTAATGGTGTGGGTGTAGAGAGAGTTTTTCCAATTAATTCCCCAGGTATTGAGAAAATTGAAATTAATAAATTAGGAAAAGTGCGACGAGCAAGAATATTCTATATGAGAAAAAGAACTGGAAAGAGCGCTCGAATCAAACAAAAGAGAGTTTAATTTTCACCCTCGAAATTAGCAACAATAGAAGATACAGTAGCATCACCCGTCACATTCACCACTGTTCTACACATATCTAAAACCCTATCCACAGGCAGAATAATGGCTATATACATTGGATCAATTGGAGTAACACCAAGAACAACGACCATCATAAACAACCCTGCACTCGGTATCGCTGCAGAGCCAATTGAAGCTAAAACAGCAGTAAGAGCGATTAGTAATTGGGTGGAAAAACTTAAATCGACACCAAGAATTTGAGCCAAAAACACAACTGCTACACATTGATAAAGACTAGTACCATCCATATTGATGGTGGCTCCTATTGGCAGCACAAAACTAGACACTTTATTAGGAACACCTAAATTTTTATTAACACAATCCATTGTGACAGGTAAAGTAGCTGCACTAGAAGAAGTTGAAAAAGCTAATATTTGTGCAGGAGCAATTCCATTAAAAAACTTTTGATAAGAGAATTTTTTTGTAAACAACTGCATCAAAAGAGGATACACACACAACACCATAATAAGCAACCCCAACAAAACCACAAGAGTATATAGAGCTAGACCTGTAATAATATCTAAAACACCTCCTTGACTTTCATTAGACAACTCAGAAAGATTACCAGCCAATAAGCAAAAAATAAAAAATGGACAGTACCTAATCACAATATCGACCATCATCAAAAATACGTCATTCAAGGAATCAATTAAATCATCTATACGCTTCTTTTTCTTTGGATCAATCAGAATCAACATGGTTCCAAAAAATAAAGCGAAAAATATTATTTGAAGCATTGCCTTGTTGTCACCAAGAGCAAGAAAAATATTATCAGGCACCATATCCACTAAAAATTGCAAAGGACTATCTGTAGAAGTTACATTAACTTTCTCCTCTATAGCAATCACTTTTGAGTCCTCCTCAAAATTGGCTGTATTAAAGGAAAACCCATTGCCTGGACCAATCTGATTAACCAGCAATAAACCAATAGCCACAGAACAAAAAGTAGTAGTCAAATACAAAAAAACTGTTCTGGAACCCATTTTTCCAAGCTCAGAAAGATTAGACAATCCAGAAACACCTTTAATGATAGAAAACAACACTAATGGTACAGCAATTAATTTTAATAATTTTAAAAAAATATCACCAAAAGGAGATAACCAAGCAATATTAAACGAAATAATATTAAAACTATCCGAATGGAAACTCTCCGAAAGTAGCGCCCATATCACACCTAGAATCATAGCAACTAATATTTTCCAATGCAAACTTAATTTCTTCATAACTCAGATATTTTAGTTGTTTTATTTAATAAATAATAATCTAATATAACAATTGCTGTTAAAGACTCTACAACACACACAGCTCTTGGAACAACACAAGGATCATGCCGACCTGCAGCAGTGAAAGCAATCTCTTTACAATCTGCAGTAACAGTATTTTGACTCTGCATTAGAGTAGAAACAGGTTTAAAGGCAGCATGGAAATAAACATCTTGACCATTTGTAATGCCTCCCTGCACTCCACCAGAATTATTAGTTTTTGTGCTCACAGCACCTGAGTTTAAAATAAATTCATCATTTTCCATAGACCCAGTTTTTGTAGAAGAACTAAACCCACTACCAAAAGAAATACCCTTACAAGCATTGATGCTCATAATTGCACGAGAGATTCCTGCCTGAAATTTATTAAAAACAGGCTCTCCAAGTCCAAATGGGACACCTTTTACGACAGTAGACACACAACCACCAACAGTATCACCATTATCCCTACATTTTTTGATAACAGCCTGCATTAACTTGGCAGACTTAGCACAAGGACAACGAACTTCATTCTTATAAACAGCATCTAAATCTAAATTGACATAATCCTCAGAAATATCAACACCGCCAACAGAGGAAACAAAAGAACACACAACAATACCTTTCGTCTTCAGAATCTGAGCTGCAATCGCACCAGCAACAACCCAATTCGCAGTCTCTCTAGCAGAAGACCTACCACCTCCCCTATAATCACGAACTCCATATTTTTTATCATATGTAAAATCCGCATGAGAAGGTCTATAGACACTTTTTAAAGCGTCATAATCTTTAGATTTTTGATCAATATTTTTTATTAAAAAACCAATGGGAGTACCAAGAGATTTTCCTTCAAAAACACCAGATAGAATTTCCACCTCATCAAATTCTTTTCGTTGACTAACAATTGATGACGCCCCAGGCCTTCTTCTATCCAAGTACTGCTGAAGACTCTTCAAATCAATACTAAAACCAGATGGACACCCATCTATGATTCCACCAATAGACGAACCATGAGATTCACCAAAAGTTGTCAATCTAAATAAATTACCGATGCTTGAAGACATAATTACACAAATATATCAATTTCATTAGGCTTATATTTCATTTACTTTGCTTATATTTTAGCTAGAATATGAAAACATTAATAAAAAATATACAACAAATAGTTGGAGTTTCCGAAGAATCTAAATGCACAATGAAAAAAGGAAACGAAATGAATGAAATATCTATTATTAACGATGGTTGGATTCTTATAGAGGATGATGTAATTGTAGATTTTGGGAACATGGAAACATGGAAAGGGGTAGATGATTGGAATAAGACTAATATAATCGACGCAAATAATGGGACTATACTACCAGCATGGTGTGATAGCCACACTCATATTGTTTATGCTGGCACAAGAGAATTAGAATTTTTAGACAGGATCAATGGACTCTCATATGAGGAAATTGCAAAAAATGGTGGTGGAATCTTAAATTCTGCAAAACTATTATCACAAACCGATCAAAACGTTTTATACCACCAAGCTGCAAAAAGATTAGATAAACTAATTAAACTAGGCACTGGTGCAATAGAAATTAAAAGTGGATATGGTCTTGACACAAAGAATGAGATAAAAATGCTAAAAGTCATACAAGAACTAAAACACAACTTTCCAATACCAATAAAAGCTACATTTTTAGGAGCACATGCAGTTCCTAAAGATATAACTCAAGAAAAATATGTATCCACTATCATAAATGAAATGATTCCTGAAGTAGCTAAACAGAACTTAGCTGACTATATTGATGTATTTTGTGACAAAGGATTTTTTACAGATTATGAAACCGAAAAAATTTTAGAATGTGGCATAAAACATGGGCTCAAACCAAAAATACACGCAAATGAATTAGATTTTTCAGGAGGAATTCAAGTGGGTGTCAAAATGAACGCCTTAAGTGTAGACCACCTAGAATTTACAGGAGAAAAAGAAATTGCTTTATTAAATAACTCTAACACGATACCAACATTATTACCAGGAACGGCACATTTCTTAGATTTAAAATACCCTCCAGCCAGACTTATGATTGACTCAGGACTCGGAGTAGCAATAGCAACTGACTACAACCCAGGATCATGTCCCTCAGGCGATATGGGGAAAATAATCTCATTAGCATGTGTTAAAATGAAAATAACTCCCACTGAAGCAATTAATGGAGCAACGATTAATGGAGCATTCGCAATGGAGGTAAACAAGCTGTTGGGAAACATAAAAAAAGGAAAAAAAGCCAATTTAATTATAACAGAAGAAATACCTTCAATAAATTATATACCTTATTCTATGGGAGAAAATAATATAGCTAAAGTTATAATTAATGGTAAAATTTATCATGATTCTGAAACAAATTATTAAGTTTGTATTTTAGGTAGGATAAATGCTTATTATGAGAACCAAAATCTATAAATATTTCTTAATCTGTTGCATAAGCTTTTTACATAGTATTCCATCTGTACAAGCACAATGTGAATGGTTATATGAAAATCGTCCTGAGGGGTCTTATATCATAGAAGAAGATAAAATAGTGCTATTTTATTGTGAAAATTTAATGGACATAATATATGCTCCAAATGAATACATTGATGTGTATTGGGAATACACAACAGATACAGGAGAGCAGTGTCAAGATTGGGATTGGTCTGAAGATGATTTCTTTTTTTCAGTTAATTACAATGACCCATGCATAGAAGAATTGGCAAACAACACTATTACAGTTACTTTTACAGGAGTAATTGACGAAACACTGCCACCAGAAACTTGCACATTTGACATATTATTTAATGATCCTGGTAACCCCACAATTCAAATAGGTGAAGGTGGTGGTTTTTATGACACAAATCAACAAATTACAATATGTGAAGAAAACAATGTTGTCTTAACCGCATCGAGCTTGGGTTCAAATGCTGATTATTCTTCTTTTGAATGGTATATAAATGGAGAATTAATAGAAAATGAAAATGCAATAGAACTAAATATAAACAATACAAATTATGATATAAACTCTGCAAATACTTTTTATTTTTCTGTAACAAATTACTGCTCTGACCTTCAAGGAAATAGTATAGATTCCGAATGGCTTACTATTAGCATTTATGAAGGTTATGATCAATGTGAACCGTGCAATTGGGATTTACCTGATTATGAGAGCAGTGAATTTTATGGTTTTTGCATCGATTGTGAGGGAGATGGGTATTTTCCTGAACCACCAAACAACGAAGAGAACAGAAGCTACGAAAACACACTTAGAATACCTACATGCGAAGCAACAACATATCGAGTCACAATATATAATCGCTTAGGCAGAGAACTATTTCAATCAGAATATGACAATCACCCTTGGGATGGCAAATTGAAAAATGGCAGAAAATGCAAAGAAGGAACATATTACTATAAATTAGAATATGTTTTAAACCCATCTCTCGATGAAGACCAACAAAATGAAACTAAAATATCAACTGGAAGCGTGTACTTAGATTGGGGTAATTAATAAAAAATGAATCAAAAACTACTTGAATGTGTTCCGAATTTCTCTGAAGGAAGAGACACAAAGATTATTGAAAAAATTGTAAACGAAGTAAACACCACAAAAGGTGTAACACTTTTAAATGTAGACCCCGGAAAAGCTACAAATAGAACAGTCGTGACATTTGTCGGAGACCCCAAATCAGTCATAGAAGCTGCATTTAAATTAATAAAAAAAAGCGGTGAATTAATAGATATGGAAAAACATTCAGGTGAACATCCTAGGATGGGTGCAACTGATGTTTGCCCACTAATTCCAGTATCTAATATTACAATGGAAGAAACTGTAGAATATTCGAAAAAACTCGCAGAAAAAGTAGGCAACGAACTAAATATCCCAGTATATTTATATGAAAATTCTGCAAGTAAAAAATACAGAAGAAATTTATCTGACATCAGAGAAGGAGAATATGAAGGATTAAAGAATAAATTAAAAAACAATAAATGGCAACCCGATTTTGGTTCACAGGTATTTGAACACATAAAAAAATTCGGAGCTACAGCCATAGGCGCTAGAGATTTTCTAATAGCATATAATATTAACCTAAACACCACTTCTACAAGAAGAGCAAATGCAATTGCATTTGACATTAGAGAAAAAGGAAGAATAGCACGAAAAGGAGGCAAACTAACAGGGCCAATACTAAAAGATAAAAATGGTAACACAATATGGAAAAAGGGGAGCCTAAAACATGTTAAAGCAATTGGCTGGTTTATTGAGGAATATGGAGTTGCCCAAATATCTATGAATTTAACTAACATCTCAAAAACACCTATTCATATTGTATTTGATGAAGTGTGCAAAAAAGCCGAAAAAAGAGGCATTAGAGTCACTGGTTCTGAATTAGTGGGATTAATACCATTAAAATCAATGATTGATGCAGGTAAGTATTTTTTAAAAAAACAAAAAAGATCCTGTGGAATTTCAGATGCAGAAATTATTAAAATTGCTCAAAAAACAATGGGATTAGATGAAATAGAAACATTTAATCCTAATGAAAGAATTATTGAATATCAAATAAAAAATCAAGCAAAGAAATTAACTCAATTATCATTAACTGATTTTCTACAAGAAACAGCATCTGAAAGCCCTGCTCCTGGTGGTGGATCAATATCTGCATATATAGGTGCCTTAGGTGCTTCACTAGCTACTATGGTTGCAAATTTATCTAGTCACAAAAGAGGCTGGGATGATAAATGGGAGGAATTTTCTATACTTGCAGAAAACGGGCAAAAATATATTATACAACTAGAAAAACTAGTTGATGAAGACACAAACGCATTCAATAACATTATAAATGCTTTTAGATTAGCAGATACAACAGAAAAAGAAAAAGAACACAAAAATGCTGAAATACAAAAAGCCACCTTATATGCTATAGAAATTCCTTTGAAAATCATGGAAAAGTCATTAAAATCCATGGATTTAATAGAAACCTTAGTGCAGTCGGGCAATCCAAATTCAGTAAGTGATGCAGGTGTGGCTGCAGCATGTGCAAGATCAGCGGTTTTAGGTGGTTATTTAAATGTAATGATCAATATCAAAGACTACGACAACGAAACAGACAAAATCAACATCATTAAAAAGGCTGAAAAAATAAAAGAAAAGGCTATCAAAAAAGAAGATCAAATTCTTAAAAAAACCATGAAAATAATACAAAAGCCTATTTAAAAAAGTATGAAAAGAAGAACCATAAAAAGAATAAGAAGGATATATCTTTTTTCCTCTATTCTAATGGGTATATTATCACCATTAATTTGTTTATATTTTTTTCCCGATTTTGACCCAAGAATTCATCCAATTTCATTATTTGGCATACTAAAAGAATCCGCTCTCATTTTCACAATTTCTTTAATGATGTTTTCAATAGCACTACTATGGAATGGAATGACAGTTGTGCGAAAATTAATAAAACACAAAAAATATCAATTCTGGTTACGATTATTGCTTGCGACTGCTAGTTTCAACTTATGCTTAACGGGCATTATACCAATGACACTAGGACCTCTGCATCAAATTCCTGCTTTATGTTTTTTTCTAGCTTACAATTTTTTTATTTTTCTATTTGGAATAGCAAGAACAAAATCATATGTGAGACAAGGATTGTTTTCTAGCATAACAGGTAGTTTAATGCTTCTATCATCTTTGTTACTTATCCCATTTCCAAGTTATGGAGTAGCCGAAATATGGTATATACTTCTAATCTTTTTTTGGAATACAATGATGTGGCTCCATCAGCAGAAGTTAATACGCATGTAATTCAAAAACCTGATGTTCCAATCTATTTTTTGCTAAGTACTTATTTTCTAAATCAGCAGCAAATGGAACCGGAGTATCTAAGCTAGACACTCGATATATCGGAGCATCCAAATACTCAAATAAATCTTTTGCAATCAAAGACGCTATATCTGCACCAAATCCCCCAATATGAGTGTCTTCATGTAGAATTAGCACTTTACCTGTTTTCTTTACTGTTTCTTGAATAGCTGTAACATCTAAAGGAATAAGAGTTCTTAAATCTAAAAGATCTATCGAAATATTATTGTGACTCTTGATAAAATCTAATGCCCAATGCACTCCCATACCATATGTAATAATACTGAGATCATGTCCAGATTGCAATAAATTGGCTTTGCCCAATGGTATAGTATAATAATCTTGCGACACATTTTGAGAAATACTTCGATATAATGCTTTATGTTCAAAAAACATAATAGGATTCGGATCTTCTATTGAGGATAATAGCAGGCCTTTGGCATCTGATGGAAATGCAGGATAAACAACTTTTAAACCTGGAGTATGAGTAAACCAAGCTTCATTAGTTTGTGAATGAAAAGGTCCTGCTCCAACACCACCACCACATGGCATTCTTACAACCACATCAGAAGACTGCCCCCATCTATAATGAGATTTAGCCAAATTATTGACAACAGCATTAAATCCACTCGTGACAAAATCAGCAAACTGCATTTCTACCACACTTTTCAAACCCACAACTGAAATACCCAATGCCATACTTAAAACTATGGATTCACATATCGGAGTATTCCTAACTCTATCTTTACCAAAAAGATCCAAGAATCCGTCAGAAATTTTAAATACCCCACCATAATCTGCAATATCTTGACCCATAAAAATCAAATCATCATATTTTTCCATTCCTTGTTTTAAAGCAGAAGAAATAGCATCTATAAATCTTACTTCTACTACATCATTTGACGGAGTTACCTCTTTTAAATCATATTCTTTAAAAACACTACTCAACTCATTGTCTTCATCGGCTATTATATCATTTTCAGAAAAGGCCTCTTTAATAGAAAAATCTATTTCATTTTGAATATCCTCTTTCCAAGCAGCTATATCTTTTTGACTCACTATGTTTTCTTTCAAAAGCTGATTTTCAAAATTTGTTATAGGATCTTTCTCTGACCATTTATCTAATAATTTTTTTGGAACATATTTAACACCAGAAGCTTCTTCATGTCCACGCATTCGAAATGTATTACACTCTATTAAAACTGGCCTTGGATTCTTTCGAATACTTTTTGCTAAATCCTGTATCTTTTGAAAAACATCAATTACATTATTCCCATCAATAGTATACCCATCAATACCATAACCAAGAGCACGATCAGATAATTTCTTACAATTATATTGTTCTTGAACTGGAGTAGATAAACCATATCCATTATTTTCAATTAAAAAAATTACAGGCAAAGACCATACAGACGCAATATTTAATGCTTCATGAAAATCACCCTCACTAGTGCCCCCTTCGCCAGTAAAAACCAAACACACTTTATTTTGTTTTTTAATTAGATTACCTAGAGCTATACCACTAGCGACGCCCATTTGAGGCCCCAAATGAGAAATCATGCCAACTATATGATGTGCAAGTGAACCAAAATGAAAAGACCTATCTCTACCATTTGTAAAACCTAATTTTTTACCCTGGAACTGGGAGAATAAACGAGAGAGCTCAATATTTCTACCCACAAAAATGCCTAAATTTCTATGCATTGGCAAAATATATTCATTTTCATCTAAAGCATTCACAACAGCAGCAGAAATAGCTTCTTGCCCAATCCCAGAAAACCATTTAGAAATCTTACCTTGCCTTAATAACACAAGCATTTTCTCTTCAATCATCCTAGGCTTCAACATCGATAAATACAAATCAACTAGTATCTGCCTATTGAAATTTGATATATTATAATTAATTTTCATTTGTTCCAAAATTATATAATTAAATATTTAATTTTACTGTAATTATCAATTATTTAAAATTAATCATGAATACCTTCAATAAAATACCATCACTAGACTTAAATGATTTCAAAAGTAAAGATCTCAGCAAGAAACTAAATTTTGTAAAAAAATTAGGCGAAGCATATGAGGAAGTTGGGTTTTTATCTCTTAAAAATTATGGACTTTCTAATAACCTTGAGAAAGAATTATATGAAGAAATTGAAAGTTTTTTTAATTTACCCATTGAAATTAAATCAAAATACGAAAAACCTGAACTAAATGGGCAAAGAGGATATGTGTCTTTTGGTAAGGAAAAAGCAAAAGGATATAAGAAGTCTGATTTAAAAGAATTTTGGCATTTTGGACAAGAATTATCAAAAGATGATCCACTTATTCATGAATATGAACCAAATGTATTTTGTAACGAATTACCAAATTTTAATAAAATTGGTCGCAAAGTATTTAAGAAATTGGAAAAAACTGGCATTTATATTCTACAAGCATTAGCGATGTACCTGCAATTACCTAATAATTATTTTGACAAAAAAGTGAATGGAGGAAATAGTATATTAAGAGCTATACATTACCCCCCAATAAAAACTGAACCAAAAGGAGCAGTTCGAGCAGCAGCTCATGGAGATATCAATTTAATCACTATTTTAATGGGTGCCAGTGCAGCTGGACTAGAAGTCCAAACAAGAAGTGGAAAATGGATTCCTGTGACAGCACTCCCAAATCAAGTAGTAGTTAATATTGGCGACATGATGTCTAGATTAACAAATAACAAATTACATTCATCCATCCATCAAGTGGTTAATCCTCCAAAAAAAGATTGGAGCAAACCACGATTCTCCATCCCCTTCTTTATGCACCCAAGATCAGAGATGTCTTTAAACTGTTTAGCTTGCTGCATAGATGAAAAAAACCCAAAACAATTCGAGGATATCACTGCTGGATCATTTTTAGAAGAAAGAATTAAAGAACTAGGTCTAAAAAAATGAAAAAAGAAGGCATTGTTTATTCTACAAATAAAAATCTTCATATAGAAGAATTAGAAGAATTAGAAGTCAATAAAAGTGATTTTATTGTTTCAGTTTGTTTTGAAAAAAAAGGTAGAGCAGGCAAAGGTGTAACCATCATTAGGGGTGTTGAAGGAAATCAAAATATGTTAAAAAGTTTAGCAAAAGAAATCAAAAAAACTTTATCTATAGGTGGTAGCAATAAAAATGGTGAAATAATACTACAAGGCAGAATACAAGATAAAGTGATTGCATTACTAAATAAAAAAGGATATAACACTAAAAAGGTGGGAGGATAGCTAACTCTTTAAAACCGACGAATAACACTGCTCATATAAAGGTATGATGTTATTAATATCATATATTTTTGCTATTCTATATGCATTAGCACTCATTTTAGAATATAAATCGGAATCACACAATAAATCAATCGACATCTTGGTCATATTTACAACATCTCCTACATTACAAGCATAACCTGTTTCACCATCTTTAACCAATTCAGTAATACCTCCTGAATTTGTTGTTACAACAGGAACACCAAATGACATCGCCTCTAAGGCAACAAGTCCAAAACTTTCTGACTCAGATGGCAATAGAAACAAATCTGTATCTCGAAGAATAGAATCTATATTTTTACTTTTCCCAAGAAAAGAAACTTGGGATTCCAAATTGTATTCTTTTACTAAAGCTTTAGCTTTTAACAAGTCAGGGCCATCACCAATCAAAATTAATTCAGAATCAATTTTATCACAAATCCCTAAAAATACTCGAATTACGTCCATTATCCTTTTAACAGGTCTAAAATTAGAAATATGTGTAATTTTTTTCTTCTTGTTCAATATTCTTGGCGGCAAAAAACCATTCTCTAAATTAATAAAATTAGGAATCACTTTAATCTCATGCTTTATATTAAAATAAGTCAATGTTTCTTGTTTTAAATCTTCTGAAACACAAGTAACCAAAGAAGATTTATTTATAGCATAATTAACAGAGGACAAAACAAATGGACTCTTTCCAACTAAAGTGATATCTGTGCCATGTAAAGTAGTAACAATTGGAATAGTAATATTTTTCTCTAATAGAATTTGTTGTGCATTAACTGCAGCATAAGCATGAGGAATAGCATAATGCACATGCAATACATCTAAACAAAAACACTCAACTACTTCAGCTATTCTTGCAGATAAAGCTAACTCATAAGGTGGATATTCAAACAACGGATATGTCGGAATATTCACTTTATGATAATAAATATTTTCTTTTAATAAATCTAACCTAACAGGCTTCTCATATGATATGAAATGGATTTCATGCTTATTTAACAAACCTAGACCTAACTCAGATGCCACAATTCCACTTCCACCAAATGTCGGATAACAAATCATACCTATTTTCATAATTTTTTGCCTCTTTTATATTTAACACAATTTAATTCATTGCCTAGTGAATCATAGGTACACCAATTATCATGTTTCTTGCCATTTAGAAATCCACCTATTTCTTTCACTATACCTGATGGGAAAAAACTAATTTTTTCACCATTCAATTCATTTGAAGAATAAATAGATTTTGATTTAATTTCACCTGTTTTATAAAATGCATAAGCTGTATCAACAATTAAACCATGGTTATACATATATTGTATACTTAACTGTTCATTATCAAAATACCATTGAGCTAAACCATGTTTTTGATTAGTAAGATAATTAACTGATTCTTGTTTTTTACCATTTCGATAATATTTCACAAACAAACCATGTCTATCACCTAAAACATATGAAGATTCTAAACTAATCCTACCATTATCATGATAATACTTTTGTATTCCGTGATATCCACCATCCTTAAAGAACTCTTGTTCAATTAATTTACCCCTTTTATTTATAGCCACCCTAACTCCATCAAGTTTTCCATTTCTATAATTTAAAAGTTCTCTTACTTGGCCATTTTCATGATATTTTACCCAAAGTCCATGTTCTTGATTATCGAGAAAAAATCCTTCTTCCGAAACAATACTATCATTGCTATATGGAAAATATAATTTCCAATACCCCTGTTTATTATCATTCGCATCAATAAGATTATTTTGAGAAAATAAAAATAATGGAAAAAGAAAGAAACAAACAATTCTCATAACTAATATATTATTGATTGATAAATTAAATCTTGTATTTCGGTTCTAATATTTTGATCTAACAACTTTGTGTTTTTACCATCTGGAAAAGATCGGGCATTTGACAAAAATATATACACAATGTCTTCTGATGGATCAGCCCAAGCCAATGTACCTGTCCATCCAGAATGACCATAGCTTTCAAGTGATATAGAATCACATGTTGGACCATTTTCATCAGGATCAATACTAGGCTTATCAAACACAATACCCCTCCTATTTTCATTAGTATAAAATGGAGCAGAAGTAAATCTAGAAATATTTTTCTCTGAAAGAATCTGACGATCTACATATCGACCGTTATTTAAGTATAATTGCATTAACTTCATCATATCAATGGCATTTGAAAATAAACCTGCATGTAATGCAACTCCACCAAACAATGCGGCTCCCTGATCATGTACATAACCCTTAATAAGTTGATTCCGAAAATAGTTATCATTTTCTGTAGCCACAATTAAAGAGGGGTGAAAATATTGTAACGGGTTGTATATTAATCTTAATGCTTCTATATTCTTATAAAATTTAACACGAACATACTCATCAATAGATAATGGCTTGATTTTATCTTCAACTATGGGCTGCAGTAAATAAAAACCTAAGTCACTATATTTATATTCTTTTTTTTCTAACAATTCTGACTCCAATATTTGTTGAAAAATCTTGTTTCTATAATCTGTTTTCAAATACAAACCTTGAGCAACCAACCATTGATAATTCAATGAGTATCGTTTACTATAAAGGGAATCAATTAATATTTTATTTTCATCTAGCGTATATTTATAAAAAGGAATCCAGGGAAACAATTGAGCTTGATGAGTCAAAATATCGATTATTTTTAAATTACCTTTATCACTCTGTTTATAATCTTTAATTTCACCTAAAAAACTATAATTATAGCGCTTAAGCTTTTTATTTAAATTAATAGATTTCTGGTCAACTAAATCTATAAAAATAGGAGCTGCAGCTGCAATTTTAGTGATTGATGCAATATCGTAAAGATGATCGTCATTTACTGGAAATTTAGCATCATAAGTATGAAAACCAAAAGATTTATTATAAAACACTTTACCATGTCTGGCTATTACAATTTGGCAACCTGGCATAACCTTTTGTGAAATTGCATTATGAACAAGTGAATCAATTCGCTTAAGTGAATCCGCACTAACACCTACTTCAATAGGTAAAACAAAAGATAAATCTCTGATCTTATCTGTATTTAAACCCGATCCACTTGCAAAAGCATCCAAAGATAATGGCAGCCTACCCTTAGCTGACATAGAACCAAAAATTAATTGTGCTGTCACATCTTGAAAAGCAAAAGAATTTTGATATGACACTATCAAACCATCCAGATTATTTAATGGAATATCATTCACTAACCTCGGATGACCAAAAACACTTAAAATAACATTGTTTCTTGTAGATATTTTCTCAATAAACATCATATCCTGTTTAGAAAGGCGATGTTTTTCCCAAAAGTTATTATCAGGATAATGCAATCCAACAATAACAACATCATAATCTAATAATGAAGTTAAATTTACGGGAGGATTCTTGTCAAAAGGATTAGGCGTTTCCTTAATCAATTGGTTTAAATCAGAATCGTATATATATTTTGAAATTGGAACATAGTTATTTAATCTTTTATAAAAAACATCGCTATTTGAATATGTTTTTCCAGCAGAATCATTCTTACGTCTACTATCAGGCCCCATAAGTATACATGCTATTTTATTTGTCATGTTCTTATTCTGCACACTAGACATCACCTGATCATGAGAGATAGGAATAATACTATTCTGATTTTTTAAAACAGTGACAGCATGTTTAGATAAATCGCGATTTAATTGACTGGATGACTCAGAAATAAAATCAAATCTCTGATTAGATTTCATTTTACAATCAAATAAACCAACCCACTTTTTTATCATTAAAATTTGCTTACAACTATGATCTAATTGTTCTTGTAAATTATGATCATTCAGAACCTTTGATTTAATTAATTCAATAGCTGCTCCGATATCATTTGGATACAGTAAAATGTCATTGCCTGCTAAAAATGCTTTCAACTCTCTTTCTCCTGCTTGATTATAACCCGAAAGAGCATTCATGTTTAAAGCATCACTAACTACAAGACCTTGAAATTGCATGTCTTTTTTCAGAATATCTGAAATAAGTGTTCGAGAAAAAGAAGATGGAATACCTAATGTATCTATTTCCGGTAAATTCATATGAGCAATCATAACAGATCCAAGACCATTATTAATCAATTGAGAAAATGGAAATAACTCTAAACTATCTAATCGAGCTCTATCATGCGTTAAGATAGGTAAACTATAATGAGAATCAGTGTCAGTATCTCCATGACCTGGAAAATGTTTAGCACAGGCCAATATATTATTATCTTGTAAGGCACTCATATAAGCTAAAGCTTTATTTGCTACTAATTGCTTGTCAGAACCAAAAGAACGCCTGTCAATAATTGGATTTTTAGGATTATTATTAATATCTACAACAGGAGCAAAATTAATATGCAACCCTAATTCTTTAAATTCAGAAGCAACCATCTTTCCAAATTGATAAATAAGATTATCATCCAAACAAGCCCCTAAACTCATCATCCATGGGTATTTTTGCACACTATCTAACCTCATCGAAACCCCCCACTCTGCATCCATTCCAGCAAGCAATGGTAAATCAGATAAATTATTATACCGCTTTAATAATTTTTTTAATTCATTTGGACCAGATTGAAAAAATATCACTCCTCCTATATCATAATTTACAATCAAACTATCCACTAACTGATAGTGAGATTCATCCAAATTCTTTCCATTAGCATGAACCATAAATAACTGTGCTATTTTTTGATCTATTGAAAGTTTACCTAATAAACTATCTGCCCAATTAGAAATTTCAAGCGTTTGATAAGGGATTTTAGAATTGTCATTTGCAGAAGTAAATTGAAACAAAAAAAGAAAACAAAAAGAAACAAAGTATTTCACAACAGGATTAAAGTATAAATATATCTTGTGAAATTATTAATAAAAAAAAATAACACAAAAAAAGCTAGCTAAATTTATTATAAAAATCCATAGGCAAAGTAGTGATTTTTTTATCCTTATGGCTGTAGCAAACTAATCCTGTTTTAACTCTAGCAACTTCTAAATTAGAATTCACATCCTTGATTAAATACAAAAGCTCGAAACCATAGTTATATAATTCTGAAACTGAGATCTGAATAATTAAATTATCTCCATAAAATGCTTCTTTTTTATAGACTACAGCACTATCTGCCATTAAAAGAGATACGCCATAAAAATTTCTTTCTTCTAAAGCTAGAGATTGTAGAAATTGAACACGGGCCTCATGAGCAATGGTTAATACTGAATCATTGCCCATATGACCTCCATAATTCATATCTCCCACCCTTAAAGTTAAATGCATTTCAAAATCAATCCTACTAGGCAATGGCAGTTTTATTCTAGGCATATGAGTCTATTTAAAGTTCTTAATTTAATATATTTACTGAGAAATGAAAAACATAATTTTAATATTTATACTACTGATTAGTTCTAGTAGTCAATTAAAAACTCAATCCGTTGCAATAGATGATATAAAAAGTAGTACGCTACTTATAAGATTGGCTACGAATGAACATTTAATTAATCACCATATAAATAACGGAGATTTCCAAAAAGCTGAATCAATCCGAATAAATCAAAAAATAGAAAATCAACAAATTATTTCAGCTTTTCAACAATCCTGGTCATCTTGTAAAGTCTATTTTTTTTATAGCCACCACACAAATCAAATAAAAAACAAACAATTAGATTATGTATTTAAGGATATTAATGAAACTCAATTAAATGATTTAGAAAAAAAAGAATTAGTAAGCCATCGAAACAAACTTCAATTAATCATTGGATATTTTGGACAAACAAGGGGAGCATTAAAATTTAATGCATTAGTTTTAATGAACCATCAATTCAAACAATTTGAACGACCTATGCCAAAACATGTAAGAACATATAAAGGCTTATGGTTTTTAAAAAGAACACCCAAAAAAGTTGTGGAAATTTTAGAAAAAAAAATAATTTGGCATTATTCAAAATAGCGGGGAAACCTTTTCTGAAAAACATTTAATATTTTAGGACATATCCAAGCATCAATTGCTGCATATTTTTTTTGAGCTTCTGTTAATTGATGACTAGACCAATCAGATAATCGTTGTTTTTTACTAACTCTAAAACCTAATAACATGATGGATAATTTCACAGCACCAATACTTTTAAATCCACACTTTAATGCTACAGAATTTAAATCTATAAAATTATATGGTTCAAATGATTTAATTTTCTTTAAACCAGAAATATCATTTTTAATATCAATGCCAACTTTCGTAATATCAGGACTTGATAATAAATCTTCTATTTCCTGCATAAATCCTACTTTATCAATCCGAAATAAAAACACTGAATCCTTAACTGAAAGCTGAAGTAAAGAAATATTATAACTCACTCCTTTTTGAAAAGCAGGTTTTGTTTCTGTGTCAAAACCAACTACGTCTGCTTTTGATATGATTTTACAATATTTTATAACATCTTTTTTGGTTTCAATAAGATTAATTTCACCATCAAACATAATGATTGGATATTTAGAGACTTCCTCCTTGTGAATATAATAATCCATCTTGAAAAGCTATAATTTAATTTTTCCATTTTTATTTGAATAAAAAAATCCTGTACCAACTTGCGAAGATTCTTTATCCAATTTAAACGGTGCCCAAACAGGGACTAAATCCATAATATCTGTGCGTAAACAATACTTAACATCTTCATCTAAATCCATTCTTGTTCTATATGCAGAATCTGCTAAAAACTGAAATAAGTTAGATTTTGCGAGATCAAACATGTTTCTTGACAAAATTACAGAGTCTGAATCAGAATAAAACTGCTTGTTTAATAATAATTTGTCTGACAAAAATCCTGCCAACAATATATCTTCCATACACAAACGACCCTTCCAGCCAGAACAAACAATTAAAACATCATTGCTGCAACTAGAAATATAATCTACAATAGAACTTGCGTTAAGAAATGAAGCTAATAACATCCCATGGCCAGCCATTTTCGCTTTATTAATAGCCAAAGTTCCATTTGTGGTGGTAATAGCTAGTGAAACATTCCGAAAATCTTTATTTTGATATGACAATGGAGAATTACCAAAATCAAATCCCGGAACGATAGCACCATCTCTTTCAGCAGCAACTAGATATTTTTTTTCATATACACAATTAATATTATTTTTATATTGCATGGCATCTTCAATATTAGCCACAGGAATTACACGTTCACCACCATTATGTAAAAAAACACACATCGCAGAAGTAGCTCTAAATACATCTATAACAACAACTTGCTTATTAGACAAATCAAACAAATCAATAATAGATGGAGTAAGACAAATATCTATTTTATTTTTCATAGAATGGCCGTTTTACAATTGTTGCTTTTATCTTCTTACCTCGAATACCAATAAAAATAGAATTACCAATATGAGAGTCTGACCGCATAACATACCCCATCCCTAATCCTTTTTTAATTGAAGGTGACATTGTGCCAGAAGTCACAATACCAATCTTGACATTTTTACTATTGTAAATTTCGTAATCTTTTCTAGGAACACCTTTTTCTTCTAAACAAAAACCAATTAAACATTTGTTTACGCCTTTTTCTATTTGTTGAGTTAAGCTATCTTGGCCCAAGAAATTCTTATTCATTTTGACAATCCATGACAAGCCAGCCTCTAAGGGCGTAATTTCATCAGATAACTCATTCCCATACAAACAATATCCCATTTCTAATCTTAATGTATCTCTAGCCGCTAAACCAATAGGTTCAACAAATTCATTTGTAGAAAATAGTGCATTCCAAATAATTGCCGCAAATTCTTTTTTAAAATATAATTCAAATCCACCTGAACCAGTATAACCTGTGTTAGAAAAAATAACATCTTCACAACCAGCAAATTGACCTACTTGAAAAGTATAATATGGTAGGTTTTGTAAATTAATATCTGTGAAACGCTGAAGCAAGCGAGAAGAGATTGGTCCTTGCACTGCTAATAAGCCTCTATCCTGAGTAACATTAATAATTTTAGCATCCATATTATTATGTGCACAAATCCAATTAAAATCTTTTTCTGCATTAGCTGCATTAACAACCAACATATAAGAATTAGCCGAAAAACGATAAACTAACAAATCATCAATAACACCACCATTTTCATTCAACATACATGAATACTGCACTTTACCATCAATTAAATTACCTATATCATTTGTTGTAACGTATTGCACTAAATCAAAAGCTTTTATGCCACTAATTAAAATTTGAGCCATATGTGAAACATCAAACACACCAACATGATTTCTCACATGATTATGTTCAAAATTTACACCCTTATACTGTATTGGCATAGTGTAACCTGCAAAAGAAACGAGTTTTGCATCAAATTTTTGGTGGAATGCATGAAATGGTGTTTTTCTATCCAAAATAAATTATTAATAGTATTCTAATAATGGTTGCAAATATAGTTAACAAAATGATTTATTATACTGTATTATTTAGATAATCGTTTTCATATATGTTATATATTTGGCGAAATAAAAATAAAAACCTATAATAGCTGATTAAAATAAAATAACATGGAAATTAATCAATGTGTAATTATCGGATCCGGACCGGCTGGATATACTGCTGCTATCTATGCGTCTAGAGCTAATTTAAAACCAATCTTAATACAAGGAATGCAACCAGGAGGACAATTAACCACTACAAATGATGTGGAAAATTACCCCGGCTATCCTAATGGAATAACAGGGCCAGAAATGATGCAAGATTTACAAAAACAAGCAGAAAGATTTGGAACGCAAGTTATATTTGGAACAGTCACAAAAGTAGACTTGTCAAAAAAAAAAGGAGGTGTTCATAAAATAATTATTGACAATAAAGACCAAATACATACAAAAACTGTTATTATTTCAACAGGTGCATCAGCAAAATATCTTGGACTAGATTCAGAAAAGAAATATATGGGATCCGGAGTTTCAGCGTGTGCTGTTTGTGATGGATTCTTCTTTAAAAACCAAGATGTTGTCGTGGTTGGCGGTGGAGATTCCGCAGCAGAGGAAGCAACTTATTTAGCTAATCTATGCAACAAAGTATATTTATTAGTAAGAAAAGATGAGATGCGTGCATCAAAAATAATGCAAAAAAGAGTATTTGACACAAAAAACTTAGAAGTGCTATTCAATCACGAAACACTTGAAGTAATGGGAGACAAAACGGTAAAAGAAATTAGGGTGATGGATACTAAAAACAAACAAGAAAAAATAATAAATGCAACAGGTTTCTTTTTAGCAATTGGACACAATCCAAATACAGAAATATTTAAAGACCAACTAACTATGGATAAAACAGGTTATTTAATTACACAGCCTGACCGATCATTAACTAATTTACCTGGCGTATTTGCAAGTGGAGATGCACAAGACTCAATCTATCGACAAGCCATCACAGCAGCGGGCAGTGGTTGTATGGCGGCATTAGATGCTGAAAAATACTTAGCAGAATTACATTAAAAAAGGGGAGCAAGCTCCCCTCTTTTTCACATAAATCTATAAGCCGGATTCTGTATCTTTTTACAAAGACCCTTATCATTTATCTAGTTATATTATCACTAATATAATCAAGCAATCTACCCTCCAAGATTGAGCGAGTAACTCTTAGTACATACGTACACCTTGGTATATTTGATTTTTCAATCCATAAGGTTTACCCAAATCTAGTATCACTACTAAACCTAGTGAGCTCTTACCTCACTTTTTCACCCTTACCATAAATGGCGGTTATTTTCTGTGGCACTCTCTGTATTTATATAATTATAAACCCTTCCCGTTAAGAAGTATGGCACTCTATATTGTCCGGACTTTCCTCTTTCAATGAAAGCGATAAGGCAATTTATGTATGTTTTAAAACAAAGAACAAAAATGCAAATATAAGTAATTACCTAATACCTTGTTGATTTAACCACTTAGTCCATTTTTTTTGATTTTTTTGATGTTGTCTCGAATTTTTAGCAAAATTATGTTGACCATCCCAACCAGGTTTAGCACAGAAATATAAAAAGTCGTGTTTATCTGGATTTAACACGGCTTCTATTGCTTGAGTACTAGGAATACATATTGGGGAAGGAGGCAAACCATCATGATGATAAGTATTATGTAGGCAAGCGGATTCTTCATTAATATTTTTAATATAAATTCTATTACGTCTTTCCTTGCCGGATTTCACTCTACAATAATTAATAGTAGGATCTGCTTGCAAACGCATTTTTCCTGATTTAGTCCAACCATTCAATCTATTTAAATATACACCCGCAATTGTACTCATCTCAGCTATATGTTGTGTTTCTTTTTCAACAATAGATGCTAGCACTATTACCTCAAATGGTGTTAAATTCATTTTACCAGCCGCCCAAGTTCTTTCACGATTCCAAAATTTATTATATTCATGATTCATTTTTTTAAAAAAATCAGCAACAGAAATACTCCAATACATATTATATGTTTCGGGAATAAAACACAACCGATCCATATCTATTTTCGCTGAATCTATGTAATTTATAAAATCAATCGAATCAACATGAAGTTGCGATGAAACAACGCTAAATACATCTTGAAAACTATTAGCACTATTAAAAATAATATTCACAGGGTCACGATCTCCCGCTCTTAACTTATTAATTATATCATTAATTGTAAAAGAGGTATTAAATAGATATCTACCATGTATCACCCCCTTTTCAAACCAATACTTTAAACGTTTCTGATTCAGAAAACAATTAAACACAAATGTCTTTATATTATGGGAGCTTTGATCATTAAAAAGTATGCCATCTAAATCTTCAACAAATTCCGTATAATTATTATGTGTAACAAAAAATTCTTGATTTGCGTTAAATATTTTTTTATTAAAATAGTCATAATAAATAGTGCCCAGAAGTAATACAAATAAAGAAGAAAAAACTATAAGTGAAATTTTAATTTTTGTAGTCATTAATTTGATTTAATAAATAATTTGCTTCTTCTTGTAGAGGATTCAAAGTTAAAATTTTATTAATACAAAAAAGAGCATTTTCCACATCTTCTTCAAGCAAGTGTAATGATATCTTATTTAACAATGTTTTTTCATGATATGGATTTAACTGTAATGCATAATTATAATAAGAAAATGCTTTGTCATATTCTCCCAAAAATGAGTAAGCATAACCTAAGTTAGTATATGCAGACACAAAACCACTATCCTCACTAATAATAAATTGAAATTCATCAATTGCAAAATCTATTTTATCATTTTCAAATAAACATACTCCATATTTATTTCTAAACTCTAAATTATATGGTGCAAGTTCAATAGATTTTTGATAAAACTGTAACGCATCATTAGATTGATTTTCCTTCATATATGCTTCACCTATTCTATATGAAGTCCATGCATCCTGATTACTATAATCTTTTTCTGTTAAATAGTTGTTAAATAATAAATCTAAACCTATAAAATTTACTTTTTCTAAAATTTTATTATAGTTTTCTGTTAAAAACAAATAATAAACATGAATATAAAAACCTTTTTTACTATTAATATCTATCTCATTCAAATATACAGAAGCTGAATCTAAATAATAATCATAACTCTCAAATCTCTCATATTGTTGCAAATAAGCCTGTGTTATACTTTCTATACTAGGAGTAGTATTATTAACACATTCTAAACCTAGAAAAATCGCTTCGCCACTTGAGTCAATCTTTTCTTTAGGAATTTTTATTTTATGATCAGTGATTTTGACATGTGGTATATCAAGAGTTGTTGAAATAGACATGTGACACTTCACACAATCATTATGCATATTATTGATTTTGGATTCCTTGCAACTATGATCAGAGTGGCATTGAAAACAACGAGAATTAAAAAATTTATTTGAAACTTCTTTCACAGAAACATGTGGATTATGACAAGTCACACAAGATAATTCCTGATTAGATTGAATGTAACACTCACTCAACTGCATCCTATCAACATGTGATGCCATGATAAATTCATTATCGGAATTTGAATACCGTGGTAAATAAACATCCATTATTTCTTTCAAATACATTCCTGGTCTAAAATCAAAAAAACTCTTATTCTCTTGAAGAACAGCATTGCCTTGCAAATGACATCTTGCACAAAGATCATTTTGTAATTGAATCGATAATTTAGAGGGGTTTACAATTGTATAATCAACATTATGTGCCGTATCAATAATATTACCCGCTTTAATATTATTAACATGTAATTCTCCAGGACCATGACAACGTTCACAATCTATCCCAAGTGGCATTGAATTATATTTATTTTCAGAACCCATGACAAAGTCCGGATAAGCATTATGACACGCGACACATTCTAAACCCATTTTTCGAGAAAACCTACTATTTTTGTTGTTTTCAAATCCAGGTGGAAAATCAAGAATAGAATCTTGAGTATAATAAGTAAATGGAGCCTGATATAAATAGCCATTATCATTTGTAAACAAATGTGAATTTGTATGATGACCAGAGCCAATAATATAGTCGACTTTATATGTCAAATCATGAATGGTATCATTATCCGACAATTGATATTCATCAACAAATAAACTATCACCAACCCAATGAGGATGATAGTGAAAAAATAAATTTGAATCATATAATGATTGATTAAAATGAGAAGAACTATTTACTTTTAAAGCGGACGAAAAAGATTTTCCCATACCAGTTTCTAAAAACGACTCATATTTTTGAGCATGACAAGCTGCACATTGATTCATCCCGACATAGCTAACATCCGGATCTATATTTAAAAATCTATTATTCTCATTATAACAAGAAAATAACATAATAACAATAATAAAAAATTGCAATAAACGCATATCAAGCAGTAAATTTACCATTAGAATCTTGATATATCACTGACTCTAAAAAAATATCCGTAAAAAGTTTATTTGTTCGTTTAAAACTCACATCTAATACACCACCCTTAGTATGCACCTGGATATTATCCCCCAAAATTAGTTGTTTAATTGACGCAGATAATGCAGCAGCTACAGCACCGGTACCGCATGACAATGTTTCTGACTCAACGCCTCTTTCATATGTCCTGATTGACAAGATATTATTAGAAAAACAAGCAAATGTAACATTGACTCCATACTTGACAAATGGCTCACTATACCTAATATCTCTTCCTTCTTTTTGAACATTTAGATTATTAATATCAGATTTAAAAATAACATAATGTGGAGATCCTGTATTAATAAGAATTCCTTGATCAAGGATAAAGAAATTTAATACATCTATCATCGAAATCCTTGTTTTTCCAGTATTAATGTCAGATTGAAACAAAAAAATACCTTCTTTAGTTTTAAATTCACCCTGACCAATATAGTTTTTCCCACAAAAACCAGAAAAAACAGCAAAATGAGCAGCACACATGCTTCCATTACCACAAAAAGATGATGGATGTCCATTTGAATTAAAGTAAGTCATAAAATACACTGCTCCCTGACAAGGCTTAATTAGTATGAACCCATCAGCACCAATTCTGTGTTCTCTTGTATTAAAGATTTCAACATCTTTTCGAATACTTGATCCAACACCATGTTTTCTATCACATAATTCTTTGATATATTGAAAAGATTTCTCATATCCTTTTTCACCAATTGGAAACAAGTCATTACTATTATTAACAATAACAAAATCATTACCACAAGAATTATATTTCGCAAAATTCATCACTAAAAAATAATATATCTGAATTGCAAAAATAAATAAATAAAAAAACTACTTTTACCAAGATTTGTTTTATATGTAACTCACATAATTAAATAGATAAAAAATGAAACAAAATTACTCACAAAAATTAGATGCTTTTATAGCTGAAAAAAAAGAAGCTACAAATCTGATTAATTCAGTAGGCAACCTGCTTTATAATAAAGGAATTGAATTAGTTTTATTTCGAAGACATTTGATTGATAAAAATGTATCCGATATTTTACGTCTACATCAATATGCAACAAATTTTGTCAAAAAGCCAATTAATATTTTTGATTCTGCAAAATTGGCACAAATTTTAACAAGTATGGATTTGGCTCCAGCAAAAATTGATATCGGAAAACTAACCTATGAATACTTATTAGAAAAAACTAAATATAAGGATCAATTGGATTTTTTAAATGCAAAAATTGGATTCATCAAAAACTCAGAAGACACGATTCAACAATCTAAAGATGTTGTTTTATATGGATTTGGGCGTATTGGTAGATTATGTGCAAGAGAATTAATAAAACAAGCTGGAAAAGGACAACAACTAAGACTAAAGGGGGTTATCTTAAGGAAAATTGATGCAAAAAGCTTAAGAAAAAGATGTGCACTACTACGTCAAGATTCTGTTCATGGATCTTTTTCAAGTTCAATTGAAATTGATGAAAAAAATTTATCAATTGTAATAAATGGTCAAGAAATCAAATTCTTTAACGAATCAACTAAACACAACTTGACAGATTACGGAATCAATGACGCACTTTTAATAGACAATACAGGGGTTTTTAAAACTAATGAAGAATTACAACAACATTTAAAACTTAATGGAATCAATAGAGTTCTATTAACTGCACCTGGAACCGGTATACCGAATATAGTATATGGTGTTAATCAAGATAAAATAAACATAGAAAATGACCTTATTGTTTCAGCTGCATCATGTACTACAAATGCAATTGCTCCTATTCTAGAAGTAATAGAGAATTTTAATGAAATAAAAAAAGGACATATTGAAACCATACATGCATATACAAATGATCAAAATTTATTAGATAATATGCATAACAAAAGTAGAAGAGGACGGTCAGCAGCTATCAATATGGTAATTACATCAACAGGGGCGGGGAAAGCTGTAACAAAAGTGATTCCTTCTCTAAAAAATAAATTAACAGCAAATGCCATTAGAGTACCAACGCCAAACGGTTCTTTAGCAATTATTAATCTAGAACTTTCACAGAG
>NZWM01000051.1 GCA_002698365.1 Flavobacteriales bacterium
AAATAGATGAAAGCCTTCCTCCAAATCTCGCTGGGAAACCACCTTTTGTTAAATTTATATTTTTTATTGCATCTTCATTAAATACAGAAAAAAACCCTAAAAGATGAGAGGCGTGATAAATATTTACTCCGTCTAAAAGAATTAAATTTTGATCAGGCCCTCCGCCTCTGACATAAAACCCACTTGATCCTTCACTACCGGACTGGACACCCGGCAAAAGCTGTATTGATTTTAACACATCTACTTCACCTAAAAGTGCAGGGATTTGTTTAACCTCTTTGGCATTCACATTAATCACACTACTTAAAATAGATTTAGCATTATTTTCTTGTGAAGTTAATTCTATTGCAGATAGAGTGTTTCTGTTGATTGAAATCAGAAAATCATGAGTCACATTTTTATTTATAATAATATCTAAAGTATCTGCCTCATATCCGATGTATGAGCAGATGATTTTAGTTTCTCCTTTTTTAATAGCAAGATTAAAATATCCGAATGAGTTTGTTGCACAACCTTGCCCAGTATAAGTGTCATAGATGTTGGCACCAATTAATGTTTCCCCAGTTGCTTTGTCAGTTACATAGCCAGAAATATTATATTCTGTTTGACTGTAGACAAAAAAAGAAAGTAAAAAAAAGAAATAATAAATTTTTTTCACGGGAGCAAAGATAAAGTTTTTAGTATTTAAATCAATTTGCAAATTAGGCATTCTAATAATTATTCATTTATCTCTACCAATCTAATTCAAGACTACATAAATATCTATTTTTTTTCAGTTAAAATAAATTTTTTTCGATTCAGTGGTTCTATGGATATTGTTTTAGCTCTTTGAACAATTATTGTTTTTTCTTTTTTTGAGTTCACCGTAAGTTCCAAGGGTAGTCCATGATTTTGAAATTTACCTTTACCATTAATCTCTGGCGCTAAAAATCCATTGGTTTTAGATGAGTCATTTTCAAAATGAAAGGAAATACAACTATACCCTAAGATAGTTTTTTTGTTTGCTCCTAATATAATCTTACTTTCAGAATCTTCACGTCTTGCTTTTTTTTCTATAAAAATGTTGTCTACAACACTGTCATTTACAATTGTTTGGGTTTTTTCCCAATATAAATTCAAGCTGTCATTTTCCACAGAAATAGTTGAGTGTACCATGTGATCCCCCATTATTTTAACATCAATATTTGTTTCATTTCTAGAGCCAATTATTGAATAATAACCGACAGACTTCGTTGGCAGATGTTTTTGAAACATTCTAATTTTGAATGGAATTTTTGCGTATTCAATAGAGTATACCACTTTTAATTGCTCATCCTTCTGGGGAATTTGACCCACAAAAAAACAAGGAAAAAATAAAAAAATTATAACAGCACAGTATTTAATATTTTTCATAAAAGTAGTTTTTGTGGAAGCTAAAATAGAGATTCTAATTATATATTATTTAAACTTAATTGTAAGTTTATGTAATTCACCAAAATCAATTGTGTCATTTAAATTACGATCTGTTAAAATGGCCAGGAAAAACTTAGTGATTTCTGTGCTGGAGATAGGTGTCGTGGTAATGGTGTTATCGGGCTTTCTCACACAAAACTCATTGACTTCAAATTCTAATTTTAGCAAATCTCCAAAGTCATCTATTAAATTTAATCTCCTGCTAGTTGTGTTTTCATAATATAAATAATGATGTCCTGGCCGATCTGAATCTGTTTCGAATAACAGGTGTTTGTCAGATCCATCGCCATACATTGCATATCCTGTTCCTGGTGAAAAACAAGGAATGTTTGTTGTTGCGAGACCTGTCTGGATCTTATTAAATTCACGGTCTGTTAAAAATACAGCTATTTGCGTCGCATTGTATTTGGTTAAATGCAGAGTGTCATTATAACATTCATTATAACATCTAATCGAAAAAGAATTTTTCTCCAACTCTATGGTTTCAGATTGTTTTTTTATTGCCAGCTCTTCACCATTTTGATATATATAAACAACATGTTCTTCATTAGTTGACAAATCAGAATGATCAGTAATTAATGTCTGTGAAGTTTGGCAAGAACACAAAATTAATATTACTAGAAAAATAGATTTCAAGTTATTCATATACTATTATATAAAACCTAAATTAATATATTTTCGTATAAATTTTTTCTGAAAAAAATAGAAAGCATATTAATTTTTGTATTTTCACGTAAAATTTTTAAATATAAAATATAAAATGGTAAAAGGAACAGTAAAATTTTTTAATCACACGAAAGGCTTTGGTTTCATAACGGAAGAGGAGTCTGGGAAAGATTATTTTGTCCACTCTACAGGAATTCTTTCAAGAATACAAGATGGCGACGTAGTTGAGTTTGAACTAGCAGACGACCCTAAAGGTAAGAGAGCAGTGGAGGTGAAGCCGGTAGAATAACCGTTTTATTTTCATAAATACTCACAATACTTCTTGCGGCATATTTACTATAGATTTCTCCTTTATTTGGAAATAATAAATGTTTTGTTTTCAGAATCAGTAGAATGAATGAAATTCATCATATATAATCCTGCTGAAAGCCCAGAGAGATTAATAGTATAATTTTGATTATGTTGCGTTGAAATATTCGTTTTTTGATAAACGACTTGTCCTTTGGCATCTAATATATATATATCGCCTATTAAGCTTCTATGGGAGTTGTTCTTAAGCGTAAAAGATCCATTGTTTGGATTTGGAAATAGTGTGATATTATTGTTTAAGTTATTGTTGCACATAAATTCAAATTCAGATAAATCAAAGAAATTTATCAAGTGCGATCTAAACTTACATGGCCTTTCAGATAAAAAATGTATTAAATCATAAATCGAGTTTTCCCAGTTAGTATAAGAATGGGGGAAGCTCCACCGGTCTATATGACGGGGTATTTCATTACTATATAAATTTTGTATTATTATTATTTGATCTAGTAAAACTCCGCTGTTAGCGTAATCATTTAGCATTTCTGCTGCGCGACTAATAAAGTCATTTCTAAAATCTTCATATTCTAATAATAGCCTAAATAGTTGAGTTGATTCAACCGGATTGGGCCATTCAATGTTAGTATCAGTATTTGTGCAATGATCAAACATATTATAGTTGGGGTCTCCCATGCTGGCATCAAGATCATAAAATATAAACCGCCATTTTTTTTCAGGATTATTTATAAATCTCCATAATTTGATATTGTTTCCAGGCCAATCATAATTTGCAAAAAACATTTGAGCAAGTTGATAATTAATATAGTTTTCAACATCAATTTGAGTTTTTATATATTCATAAGCATCTAATGTATTTAAATCATTTGTGTTTATAAAATTAAATAGCTAATTAAATATTTCACAAGTATTTATATAGCCCTCTAATATTTCAACGTCTTCTTCGGTTTCATATTTATCATTAATATAGTATTCATCGATATATTCTCTTATAGTGTGAACTCCCCAGTATTCACCGTTTAAAAAAACTATTGCTGGCTGAAAATCTTGTGTTTCAAGATTTGAATTTTTTACAATATTATGTGAAACAACATCTTTAATAATAGAATGACCCCAACATCCCATTGTAGTTTGTATAATAAATCTTTTATATTGATTTATATTATTATTGCCCATTAGTGGGTAATTGAAATATTTTTTGCCATATTCTTTTCTTGCATATAGTCTAAGTGATTTTTGTGCTGCTGCTCTTGTTTTTCCGCCATGAATTCTAACTCCAGCATCTTGTGAAAATTTAATAAGACCATTTTCATTAAAGTATTCAACATGAATGGGTCGTTCCCACATAATCCCTTTTTGAAAATAATTTCCCGTCCAATTTGGATCGTTTTCATCAAAGAAAACACCGGGTACATAAATACCACTATCGGAACTAAAAAAATTTAATTCATCGGTAACTATAGACATAATAGGTAGATTATATTTTTTTTCAATCCCATTGTTTACGAAGTAAGTTTGAGTATGTACTTTGCTTGATGGTTGTCCATTGCGATAACTAATACATCTAATAATATTGGCTTTTTTTATTATTTCTGACGGAGAAGTCCATGCCGGATAATCTATTGTAGATTGGTGGGGACTAGTCGGGAATTCTGAAAAATGATTTGCATCAAAATCCCTACTATAAATAAGGATAGAGTCTTGAAATAAATAAGAATTTGTATTTGGAATACTTCCGTCCAGAGTATAATATATGGTGTCACTTAAAAGAGATTGAATATATAGATTAAAAGGTTGATTATAAAAACCAGGTTTATTAGAAAAAACAAGTTGATTAGTGTTGTTGTTTGATGAATTAGGTGTGCAAATATCTAAGTGAAGAAGATTAGTTGATCCGTCGGGAAGTCTGCCGTAACTTTCGTCTTCTTCTAAAATTACGGGCATAATATAGTCAACTATTTGTTTTTCACTTTTTGATAAATATATAAACTCTCCAGATGCTGCTAACTTGAAATTAGTATGAAGCTCATTTCCTACCTTGATATCCTTACCAGAAGCAAAGATCATTAATGTGCTGTCTGAAGAAATATTTATATTTGGAAAGGCCCATTTGTTTAGGGTATTAGGATCATCAGATAAAGTATAATTATTTAAGTTAACATTATTATTGGTAGGATTGTATATTTCGATCCAATCAGAAGGCTCACCATCTACATCTAAAACACAAGTGTTGTTGTTCGACATGATTTCATTAATAACTAAATCTTGTGTGTAAGATATATTTATAAGAAATAAGTTAAAGAAAATAAAGTGTCGAAACATTTTGTTGTCTAATTTTCAAACTATTTTTTTTGACTATCGATACATTCTCTCCAAGTGTTTAATTTACGTTTGTATTCAATATATGATGGCTTTTGTTTGTATTCTTCGTGATTTAGGCCTTCTTCTCGAAAAGGTTTCTCAGGTTTGTCTCCACATTCGCCCCAAGAAAACCTCTTTTTTGTCAAGCTTGAGCAATCATTCCAAGCTTTTAAATTTTGTTTATACTCAATGTATGATTGTGTTTGTTTATACTCATCATGATTCAATCCTTTTTCTCGAAAAGGTTTTGATGGTTTGTCTCCACAGTTTTCTCTTATTTTGTTTAAGATCGCTTCAAAATCCTTATCCATAGTTGCTTCATTTCTTTTAGAAATGCCTTGTGGACTCATGCAGTTTTTCCATTCTTTTAAAACTTTTTTATAGTTTAGATATACAGTGGTTTTAATGTAATCATCATGCTTTTGCCCCCTCTGTTTAATGGGTTTTTGGGGTTTGTCTCCACAAGGATTAGAAATTTTCTCTTTAAATTTTTCTATCGTAGCTTCTATTTTTTGTTTTTCTAACTTACCCTCATCTCGCTCAGAGATAGCAAGTGGACTCATGCATTTTTTCCAAATTTTCAAATCGTGTTTATAATTAATATATAATTCAGATTGTTTATATTCTTTTTTGCTTTGAGTTTCTAATTGCACAGGTTTAACGGGCCTTTCACCACAATCATTGTTCTGGGCAAGACAAATAAATGGAATAATAAAGAGCAGTAGTGTTTTTCTCATGTTAAATAATTTTTTGACTAAATATTGTATTTCACAGAATTAGCTTTTATAAAATATTTAGTTTGATTTTTTTTGTTTTCGAATTATTAGGTTATTAATTTAATACATCTCGGGATTAGATTGATAAGTTGTTTTAAAGATACATAAAAATATTTGGGTTTGATCAAAAAAACTGTTTACTAAAAATTTGGTTAATGAAATTGATCCGGAGATATGTTAGGGTTTTTTAATTTATCAATTTGATCCACTATCTCACTGTTTTCTATTCTTGAAAACAACAATGATGGTTGTTTTATTTCATGCCCAGGATTGATGTTGTTTAATTTTCCGGCAGACTCCCAGTTCTTTAACTTAATGTTTAACATGTCTTTTATTTTTTGTGAAGTAAAGGGCATGAATGGTTCGCTGACAATAGCTAAAGTTGTTATTAATTGAATTGAAATATTTAGAATGGTTTCTGTCCGAGTTTTCCCTTCATCTTGCTTAAATAACTTCCAGGGTTCAGTGTCTGCCAAGTATTTGTTTCCTAATCTAGCTAAATCCATAACTGCTTGTAAAGCAAAACGAAACTTATAGTTGTCAATCAAGTTTGCAATTTCTTTTGGTTTAGACTTTAATTCATTAATTAGGTCCAGATCAATTTTTTCCAATGCATTTTGTTTAGGAATTCGGCCATCCCAGTATTTATGACATAGCACAAACACACGATTGATAAAGTTTCCTAGAATTGCTACCAGTTCATTATTATTTCTAGCTTGAAAATCAGCCCAAGTAAAATCATTGTCTTTATTTTCTGGCGCATTAATGCATAGCACGTATCTTAAGACATCTTGTTTGTTAGGGAAATCAACTAAATATTCATGTAGCCAAACAGCCCAATTTCGTGATGTTGATATTTTCTTGCCCTCAAGGTTTAAAAATTCATTTGCAGGAACATTATGTGGTAAAATATAATTGCCATGAGCCTTTAACATAGCTGGAAAAATAATACAATGAAATACAATGTTGTCTTTACCAATAAAATGAATCAATTTTGTGTTTTCGTCACACCAATATGGCTCCCATTTTGTATTGTTTTTATTAGCCCAAGCTTGAGTTGCAGAAATATATCCTATTGGAGCATCAAACCAGACATATAAGACTTTGCCATCATTATCTTTTATGGGGATTTTAACTCCCCAATTCAAGTCTCTTGTGACAGCTCTTGGCTGCAGTCCTGAATTCAACCAAGATTGACATTGGCCTAAAACATTTTGTTTCCATTTTTTTTTATCTGCATCAGAAATCCATTGTTTTAGCCAAGATTCGTGTTTATTTAAGGGCAAGTACCAATGCTTCGTTTGTTTTTTTGTTAATGTTCCTCCACTCAACATGGAAGATGGATTTTTTAATTGAGATGGAGTTAGACTAGCTCCGCATTGTTCACATTGATCACCATAAGCATGTTCGTAATGACATATTGGACAAGTTCCTTTAATATACCTGTCTGCCAAGAAAGTGTTTTCAGATTCGTCATAATACTCTTCGGTGGTTTTTTCAAGAAAATCACCATTTTCATGTAATTTTTTAAAAAACCCAGATGCTATTTCATGATGTAATTTACTTGATGTGCGATCATAAAAGTCAAAAGATATTCCGAAATTTAAAAATGAATTTTTGATTATTGTGTGATATTTATCAATTACTTCTTTTGGGGATATGTTATTTTTTTTTGCTTTGATTGTAATTGGCACCCCATGTTCGTCAGACCCACAAACATATAAAACATCGGTGCCAATACTACGCTTATATCTAGCAAAAATATCTGCAGGGATATATACCCCAGCTAAGTGTCCTATGTGAATGGGTCCGTTCGCATAAGGTAATGCCGCTGTAATGGTAAATCTGGGAGAGTCGCTCATAGTTTTTTGTATATTGTGTAAAAGTATATTAAAGGATTCAAAATGCCAATAAATAATATTAATTCTGTAACTCCCCCCTTTTTAAAAAAGGATGATGTGGTAGAAATTATTGCTTCTTCAAAATTTGTGAGTAAGAATGATATTGGGTTGGCGATTCAATCAATTGAAGAAGCTGGATTTAATGTTAAAATAAATAGCACTCTTTTTAATAAATTAGATGTGTTTTCGGGCTCTATTCAAAATAGGATTGCTGTACTGCAAGAAGCGCTGGATAGTAGAACATCCCAAGCTCTTTTATTTGCTAGGGGTGGGTATGGCTTCATACATCTTATCGATTATATTGATTTTTCAACTTTTATTAAGACCCCTAAGTGGATTGTGGGTTTTAGTGATATGACTATTTTATTAACACACTTACAATTGAATTATCAGATAAAATCTATTCATGGACCCATGGCATACAATTTTTTAAACACTGACACCCACTCAAGGAAACAATTGTTTTCTTTGTTGACGGGGAACTTAGAAGAACTAAAATTTGATTCTGTGTCTTTTAATAAATGTGGTGTCTCAGAGGGGGTTGTACTGGGTGGTAATTTATCTATTTTATCTAGTTTAGTTGGCTCGTCTTCATTGTCATCCAATTTGGATCAATATATTTTATTTATTGAAGATCTAGATGAGTATTTATATCATATAGAAAGAATGATGTATACTTTAGATAGGGCTGGTGTTTTAAAAAATTTAAAAGGATTAATTGTTGGGCATATGACCAATATTTTAGATAATGAAATTCCTTTCGGCAAAACAGTATATGAATTGATTTATGATGTTGCAAAAAAATATAATTATCCAATTTGTTTTAATTTTCCTGCAGGTCATGACTTGCAAAATATCCCATTTATAATTGGCGCCAAAATACAGATGGATATTAATAGTCATTGTTCCAGAATTAAATATATCAAATGAGAAGGTTAGAAAAAGAATTAATTAGGATCAATAGATTTGTTGCCATGTCTGGAGTTTGTTCAAGAAGAAAAGCAGATCTTTTAATTAAAGAAGGTAAGGTGTCGGTGAATAATAAAACTATTTATGAAGTGGGCGTTAAAGTTTCAGCTGAAGATGTAGTGTGTTTTAACGGTAAACAAATATTCCCTGAAAAAAAACGCTACTTTCTTTTAAACAAACCCTCTGGGTATATTACAACAACTAATGATGAAAAGGGTAGGAAGACAGTGATGACATTAATTAAGGATGCTTGTAAAGAAAGAATTGTCCCGGTGGGCAGACTGGATAAAGAAACCACGGGACTACTATTGTTTACTAATGATGGTATCTTGGCAAAAAAAATGATGCATCCAAAACATAAGGTGAAGAAAGTCTATGATGTGTGTTTGAATCGAAACATGCTAGACATAGAGATTGAAGCTATTCGTCATGGAATAGTTTTGGAGGACGGGGTGGTGCATGTTGACAAAATTGAATATATTAATAATTCAAGACAAAATATAAGAATTAAAATCCATATAGGTAAAAATAGAATTGTGAGACGTATTTTTGAATTTTTCAACTACAAAGTTTTAAAATTAGACAGGGTAGAATATGCATCTTTAACAAAAAAAAAATTATCGATAGGAAAATGGAGAGTTTTGACAAAAGGTGAGTTAATTGTCTTGCATAGAAATAATTAGTTCATTTTAGTAATTTCGTGTATAATGAAATTTAGATTTAATAATATTATTTTTAAAATTTTGGTAGTGCTCGCTTTGGGTATTGTTGGAGTCACCTTATGGTATACTAATAATCTTGCTAATAAGTTTAAGCAAGAAGAGAAAAAAAAAGTTGCCTTATGGGCTAAAGCAACAAAGATTTTGTCCAATATTAATGACGTAAATGATGATATAGGATTTGTGTTTGAAGTGGTTAATAATAATACCACAGTTCCAGTTATTCAAGTTAATGAAGAGGGTGAAATTATAGCTCATCGAAATATTAAAAATTCAACTTCAGATATTGTATTAAAGGAAGAAATTGAATTAATGAAGAGGAGGTATCCCCCTATTGAAATAGAGTTAATAGATGGCAAAAAAGAATATATTTATTATAAAGATTCGAAACTACTTCAAAACTTGAAATACTTTCCTGTTTTAATGCTTTCCATTATTGGCGCATTTATGGTTATTGTATACTTTGCTTTTAGCAATGCTCGCATTGCCCAACAGAATAAAGTTTGGACAGGAATGGCTAAAGAAACAGCTCATCAAATTGGGACACCTCTATCTTCGTTAATGGGGTGGGTGGAGTATTTAAAAGAAAACACGAAAAATCAGGCAATTACACAAGAAATTGAAAAAGATATTAATAGACTGTCTGTCATTGCAGCTCGATTTTCGAAGATTGGGTCTTTGCCAAAAATGGAATATGTGAATGTAATTCCGATTCTAGCAGAATCAATTCGTTATATGAAGCAAAGAGCTTCTTCTAAGGTGTTTTTTGAATTGATTTCAGAAGAAAATGTTATAAATACAAAAATCAATAAAGACTTATTTGAGTGGGTAATAGAAAATATGATTAAAAATTCCATAGATGCTATTAGCGAAAAAGGCAAGGTTATAATAACAGTGAAAGAGAATGACAAGAATATTTTTATTGATATTATTGATAATGGTAAAGGGGTATTAAAATCATTTTTTTATAAAATTTTTGAACCAGGTTTTACATCCAAAAAAAGAGGTTGGGGATTGGGCTTATCGCTTGTCAAGAGAATTGTTGAAGATTACCATCAAGGCAGGGTAAATTTAATCAAATCTAGTCCTTACCACGAAACAGTTTTTCGTATAGTATTAAAGAAATAATTATGGCGGGAATATATATTCATATTCCATTTTGTGCACAAGCTTGTCATTATTGTGATTTTCATTTTTCAACATCATTAAAGTTGAAAAAAAGAGTTATTTCTGCCATGAAAAAAGAAATTATTCAACAAAAAAAGTATTTGGATAATTCTATGATAAAAACAATTTATTTTGGTGGCGGGACTCCATCTTTAATTCAATCAGCCGAAATTCAAGACATTTATAATACAATACAACACAATTTTATCCTTTCAGATGATGTTGAGTTTACAATAGAGGCTAATCCAGAAGATATTACAGAATCTTTGGTTGCAAGTTGGCACCAAATTGGGATTAATAGAGTTAGTTTAGGAGTTCAGGCTTTTAAAGATAAAGATTTAAGATATATGAATAGAATTCACACTAGTCGTCAATCTTTTCGTGCTTTGGAGTTGTTAAAAAAATCTAAAATAAAAAATTTAAGTGTTGATTTAATTTATGGTTTTCCAAATTTAAGTGATTCTACCTGGGAAGAAAGTTTGGATATAATTCTAAAATTTGATCCACAACATATATCATGTTATTCTATGACTGTTGAAAAAAAGACCCCACTATTTCATTTGATTAAAAAAGGGGTGTACTCTAAATTAAATTTTGATCAGGCAAACAGGCAATTCTTGATTGCAAGAAAAAAACTCAGAAATTCAGGTTATGCTCATTATGAAATTTCGAATTTTGCTAAAGATGGCCACTTTTCTTTACATAATACAGGTTATTGGAATAAAACTCATTATTTAGGAATTGGTCCGTCAGCACACTCATTTAATGGTCAAACTCGTCAATGGAATATTAATAATAATCTTAAATATTCTCATGCTATTGAAAACAATCTTCAACATTATGACGTTGAAAAGTTAAGTAGAAAGAACATGATTAATGAATATATTTTAACTAGACTAAGAACATCAAGTGGGATAAAACAGGATGTGGTTTCGTGTAAAATGACCAGGCAAGAATATCAAAAATTTAATAAGGAAATAGAAAAATTTATAGATCTGGGTTTAATTCAGAAAAATCATAATAGTCTTTCTTGCACAGAATCAGGAATGTTAATCGCAGATAGTATTTCTTCAGATTTATTTTTAATTTAATGTTAAATATGCAGGTAAATATTATACATAACAAGCAAAAGTATGTTGCTAATCTCACGAAGCCTCTGGATATATCTATTCCCATCCAGCCAGATGGGTTAAATGCTTGGGGCGCAGATAAGCTACAAATAAGGCCTGTGGTTTCTGGTAAGTGGATTGGGGATGTTAAGATGGGGTCTTCAGTGAACTTCAATAATATCTTCTTTAATCCACATGCACATACGACACACACGGAATGTGTGGGTCATATTAGCTCAAAAAAAGAATCATTAAATAAAGAATTGTTGACATTTTTTTTTATTTCACAGTTAATTTCTATTATTCCTCAAAAGGTAAATAATGATTTGATTCTAACTAAGAATTTGATAAAAAAAATGATTAGTAAAGAAGATAATATAGAGGCCTTAATAGTAAGAACAATGCCAAATAGTAAGAGAAAAATGCATAAAAATTATTCAAATACAAATCCACCCTATTTATCAGAGGATGCTGCTAAGTATTTGGTTTCAATCGGAGTTCGACACCTGTTAATTGATTTGCCCTCAATTGACAAAGAAGAAGATGGTGGAGCACTAATTGCCCATAAATCATTTTGGCAATTTCCTGAAAACAAAAGGCATGGTTGTACTATTACAGAATTCATATATGTTCCGAATAAAATAAAAGATGGAAAGTATTTATTAAACTTGCAATTTGTGCCCTTTAATAATGATGCTGCCCCTAGTCGACCAGTATTATTTAAATTAGAGTAAAGCCATTATAAAATGAATGCAAATACTAATACATATTATAATGATTTATGTAATTATTCTCGGAGTAATACCAGGGAGGTCATGGTGGGTAATGTGGGTGTGGGTGGTATAAATCCAATTAGAATTCAATCTATGACAACTACTGACACCATGGATACAGATGGTTCTGTTAAACAGTCAATAAAGATGATAAAAGCGGGATGCGAGCTAGTTAGGTTGACAGCTCCAAGTATTAGAGAAGCACGAAATTTATGGGAAATAAAAAATCAATTAATACAAAAGGGTTACAATGCTCCACTGATTGCTGATATTCACTTTACTCCAAATGCTGCAATAGAGGCAGCAAAAATTGTCGAAAAAGTTAGAATCAATCCAGGTAATTATACAGATAAAAAAAAATTTCAAATTAAAACGTACTCAAAACATCAATATCAAGATGAATTAAAGAGAATTGAAGGTAAGCTAGTCCCATTAATTGAGGTCTGTAAACACCATAATACGGCCATGAGAATAGGGACTAATCACGGCTCATTGTCAGATAGGATTATGAGTCAATATGGAGATACACCTTTGGGTATGGTTGAGTCAGCATTGGAGTTTGTTAGGATTTGTGAGAAGTATAGTTATCAAAACATCATTCTTTCCATGAAGGCAAGCAATCCTATTGTTATGATACACGCATATCGGTTGCTTGTTGCTAATATGAAGAAAGAAAGTATGAATTATCCTCTGCATTTAGGAGTCACAGAAGCTGGGGAGGGAGATGATGGAAGAATAAAGTCGGCAATAGGGATAGGATCATTATTGATGGATGGACTTGGCGATACAATTAGAGTTTCTTTAACAGAACGTCCTGAGCATGAAATTCCAATTGCAAAAGCACTAGTCGATTATGTTAGCAGAAAAAAGCACCATCAAAAGATAGTTGGCCCTATAATAAACCCTATTAATTCATTTCTATATACAAAAAGAAAGACGAGAAAAATCCTGAATATAGGAGGCAAAAGTAAACCAGTGGTAATTTCAAGCTTATGTTCTGAAAAGAATATTAGTAAAAAATCTTTATTTAATTTTGGGTATAGATATTCTGATCAATTAGATAAATGGACAATTAGTGATACAGCGTCTGATTATTTATTTATTGGTGATAATGATATTAATTTCCCCACTCCAGGTTCACTGGGTATTATTTATAATTATGCAAAATGGAAGGAGCATAAAAGAGGTTATCCACTGTTGTCTTGTCTCGAGTATTTGACCAGCACTTCGCTTTCCAAAAAATTAAATATTATTTGTTTGTTTTCAAATGATTTAACAAATGAGGTGATAAATAAATTGAAGGATGATGCCACAGCGGTATTATTAGTTGATTCAAATATTGCAAATAGTCTGGCTGATCATCGTAGATTATTTATTCAATTAATTAATAATGATATTATCAGTCCTGTGATTATTAGACGGTCATATAATTATGATTCAAGAACTAAAATTCAATTAGATGCTGCTGTTGATATTGGTCCTCTTTTACTAGATGGATTAGGTGATGGGATTTTTATTATGGCTGAAAAGTATAGTAATGTTCGAGATATAAATCAAATTGGGTTTAATATTTTGCAGGCTACACGAACACGAATTTCAAAAACAGAATATATTTCTTGTCCATCGTGTGGTAGAACACTATTTAATTTAGAACAAACTACTGCTAAAATCAGATCGGCAACCGGCCACCTTAAGGGGTTGAAAATTGGAGTTATGGGCTGTATTGTTAATGGTCCAGGTGAAATGGCTGATGCAGATTATGGGTATGTGGGAACAGGTCTCAATAAAATAAGCTTATATCAGCAAAAAGAATTGGTGAAAAGAAATATTCCTTCTGACCAAGCATTGGATGAGTTAATTAAGTTAATCAGAGACAATGGTGATTGGGTTGACCCCTAAAATTGCAACGTAACAGCTTCTATAGAGTCGGCATCAAAGTATTCATTAGGATAATTTATGGTGGCTAGTTTTTCAAGCCATATTTTTTTTCTCTTTTCAAACTCCATGCGCTTAGATTTGTTAACCGGCGTGGCTTCAGGTAATTTTGTTTTAAATGGATCCACTTGTTTGCCATTTTTCCAAAATCTATAACAAACATGTGGTCCTGTTGCTTGCCCAGATCGACCCACATATCCTATTATATCTACACCTTGTCTTACATGTTTTCCCTTTTTTATTCCTTTTTTACTCCAAAGTTTTTTACTTGATTTATCCATATGTAAATATTGCGTTGTATAGGTTGAATTGTGTCGTATTTTTACATAATATCCATTATATTTTGTGTAAGAAGCTTCAATAACTTGCCCGTCGGCGGTACTATATATTGGAGTGCCAATAGGTGCAGCAAAGTCAGTTCCAAAATGCCCTTTCCATCTTCCTGTCACAGGATGTTTTCGTTTTTTTGTAAACCTGGAAGAAATTCGGGTAAATGAAACCGGTGCTTTTAAAAAAAATTTTCTCAGGTTGTTCCCGTTTTCATCAAAATAATCTTCAAAGCCGCCTAGTTCATTAAAAGCAATTGCATAGTAGTCTTCATTATTACTGTGAAAGAGTGCAGCATGAACTTTGCCTACGCCAATAAATTCATCGTTCACATATTTCGCATCATAAATAACCTTAAACTTGTCTCCACTATTTAGTCTAAAAAAATCTATTGTCCATGGATAAATTTCATCTGCTAGAATATTAACTAATTTTGCAGAAAGATTGCTTTCCTCCATTGCAAACCATAGTGAGGAGTTAATTATTCCTGATCCAGTTTTTTCTTTAATTGTAACATCTTTTTTGTCTAAGTAGACCTGAATACTATCCTCTAGTTTGGTGACCAGAAAATCAACTTTATTTATTTCATATATAAAATAACTTGGCTTAATGGTGGCAGAATCTTTAAACATTAGTGTGTATTCGCCTCCTGCTTTAACATCTCTTAAATCAAACACTTTTTTTGATAAACGAGCAACCTTATCAATATCAACAAAACTAATATTGTGTTGGTTTAGGATTTCGCCAACATTTTGTCCGTTTCGAACAGTTTCATTGATTATTTGAAAGCCGTTAATTTGAATATTATATAAATATTCTGCAGTATTTTCAGGCACTTCTATTATTGGATCTTTTGAAGTGCTTTGACATCCGCTCAATAATAATATAATTATGATAGAGTAAATTATTTGCATTTATTTAAGAATTGATTTAACCCAACTTTTCCCCCAATTTTCTTGTTCTTTTTTGGTCCACAAATCTGGAAAAAAAATTATTTTTTGAAATTTTGGAGGGAGGAAACTCTCCCAATTTGTGCCACCCGTTGCAGCGGTACTATTGTTTTTATTTTTTAGATATTTTACGGCAGATTTATAATGAGCTAACTTCCAATTCACATTAATATTGACATCATATTCTTTTAGTAGCTTGATAAGTGTTTTGTTTTTTTTGTCCCTTGGATTTAGCGCGTTATATTTTGCCCAAATATTTTTTTCTTTCATCTTGTTCGCTAATTTCATTAACCGTTCATCATATTTTCGTTCAAACTGTTTTAACGTGTATGTTTTTTTCTTTGTTTTTAAATCTATTGCGCCATGCTTCCAGTATAAATTATTATACATAGTCTTTAGGCTCTTGGATGTCGCCTGTATTTTTTCCGGATATAATTGTGCCAAATTCGTGGATCTTAGTTCTATCATTCTAAATTGTACGCTTTGGAACCCGCTACTTGGAAGTAGCGCCATGCGGAATTTTAAGAATTGTTTCTTTTCCATCCCCTTGGTCATAATTTCAAATGAATTAATTAAGTTGTTTAGGTAGCGATTTATTCTATCCATTTTTTGAATAAATATATCTATTGTTAATTTCTTATTCCACCCTAAATCTTCTCCAGTGTCAATTACGTTTCTGCCATTTTTATTAATGTGTTCTATTTCTAGCAAACATAATTTGAAGAACAGTTCAGATATTTGATGATAAATAATAAAAATTTGTTCATCAGGGAAATCGGTTTTCGGATTTTGTAAAGAGAGAAGGGTGTCTAAATGAATATAGTTCCAATATCCAACATAATCAGCATATAATAATCCGTCTAGATATGAAGACAGGTCTTGTCCGGTAGAAGAGTACTTCTTTGATAATTGTTTTATTTTTTCTATTAAATTTTCTTCATTCATTAGTTCTTCAAATCATAATCAGTTACTAAATATAAAGAATTAATTAATTTTTTAAATCAAAAATCGTGTTTTCATATTTTGCTAATGTCACATAAATAGATCCAACTAAAATGGGGATTTCAAGTTTTACTGGTAGATGCATGTTGTCTGCGGTTACCCAAACAAGTGCGCCATATTTTTGTTTAAATATGCGTCCTTTTTCTAATAAGGGAGCACACTTAATCGTTTTTATTTTGCCAAATTTTGTTTCAACTATTTCCTCTCCCAGATTGATAAAATGCGAATCAAATATTTCGCCATTATAATAGTATGAAAAGAAAACAGTGTCACTTTTGAGAATTTGTTTGTGCTCTATTGCGCGAAGCTTATAGAATGCTCCTAAAATGTCATTGCTATTTATTTTATTGTTGATTGAGGTTGCATTTTCAGATTCTACCGCATTCTTCTGCTCACTTGTTGTAATAATGCAGTTTTGGTTTTGATTAGTGGAGAAGAATGTGTGGTTTTTGTTGTGATATTTCCCTTCCACTATTTCCATTTTAGATTCAATGGTTGCAAGGTTGTGTTTTTTAATAATAGATTGGTAAGAATGTCGAACTTTCATAAACAAACTAAAAATTTTTGTTGTTTGTCCGTGTGCATTGATTCGGTGGAGGGGTGTGTTCTCGATACTAACCGAGTCTTTTACATTAAAATAAGCATGACCTGCTAATAGTGCTCCTGTTTTTTTGCCACTCCTTCCATAGGATATTTTATATTTTAGAGCTTCGCCGTCGACAAAAGAGTTATTTTCTATATTTTTATTGTTTTTTTCATTAAAAATTAAAAAAAAGAATGGTTTTGCGTAAAAAAAAAGGCAAAAAAACAGAAAAAAAGCAAAAATCCTCCCTTTTTTTATCAAAAATGTGTCATTTTTTTTTCTCATTTTGACTGTTTTTTTTCTCATTTTGACTGTTTTTTTCTCATTTTGACTGTTTTTTTAGTCATTTTGACTGTTTTTTTAGTCATTTTGATCGTTTCCTTCGTGTTTCTATAAAACAATATTTATAATTTTATTAGGAACAATAATTATTTTTTTAAATGAATTTTCTATTAAATAATTATTTGTTTTTGGATACTCAAGAACATGTTGTTTAATTTCTTCTTTTGATAAATCAACTGGTAATTCTAATATGAATCGCATTTTTCCATTAAAAGCTACGGGATATTTTATGTTTTCTTGCTTTAAATATTTTTCTTCTAGTTGAGGCCATGTTGCATCATTAATTGAGTTTGAATTTCCTAAAGCAGACCATATCTCCTCAGAGATATATGGTGCATAGGGTGAAAGTAAAATCACGTAAGCTTCAATAATTTCTTTTTTATTACATTTTAAATCAGTTAATTCATTTACACAAATCATTAGGGCGCTTACTACAGTATTAAAAGAAAATCGCTCTAAATCTTCCGTTATTTTTTTAATACATTTATGTAGAGATTTATATTCTGTATCGGATGGTTTTTCTTGTGAAATATTAAAGTTATTTTCATTGTCGTGAGTTAGTCTCCAGAATTTTTTCAAAAAACTATGCACCCCATTAATGCCTTTTGTGTCCCATGGTTTGGATTGTTCTAATGGTCCCAAGAACATTTCGTACATTCTTAATGTATCTGCTCCAAATTGATTAATGAGTTCATCAGGGGTTTGTGTATTATATTTAGATTTAGACATTTTCTCCACTTCAAAGCCGCATATATAATTACCGGTTTTATTTAAAATAAATTTTGCATTTTCAAATTCAGGTCTCCACTTCTTAAAACGCTCTATGTTTAAAACATCCTTATCAACATAATTAATATCAACATGTAATCTAGTAACTTCATAATTATCTTTTTGTTCAGCACTGACAAATGTATTAGTTCCATTAATGCGATAGACAAAATTCGAACGGCCTAAAATCATCCCTTGGTTAATCAATTTTTTAAAAGGTTCTTCAAAATGAATAAATCCTCTGTCAAATAAAAATTTTGTCCAGAAACGAGAATATAATAAATGTCCCACTGCATGTTCAGCTCCTCCTATATATAAATCAACTTGGCCCCAATATGTTACTTTTTCTTTTGCTACAAATTCTTTATTATTTTTAGGGTCCATAAATCTTAGAAAATACCACGATGAACCAGCCCAACCAGGCATAGTATTATATTCCATTCTATCACCTTTAAAAATATTCCAATCTTTCTTTTTTGCTCTCGCTAATGGGGGGTCTCCTGTTTTAGTTGGTAAATATTTGTTAACCAAAGGTAATTCGACACAATCCACCTCTTCTAATAAATAGGGTATTTCATTTTTATAAAAAATAGGGAAAGGCTCACCCCAATATCTTTGCCGACTAAATATGGCATTTCGAAGTTTATAATTAATTTTTTCTTGCCCAATACCTTGTTTTTGGATTTCTAAAATGGATCTCAAAATAGCATCATGTACATTTAAGCCATTTAAAAAATCAGAGTTTTCAATTATAGCATCTTTATTTTCATTTGCTTTTTCATTAACATCGATGTTTTTAAAAATATTAGGAATGTCTAAATTAAATTTTTGTGCAAACTCCCAGTCTCTTTGGTCACCACAGGGAACGGCCATAATAGCACCAGTACCATAAGAGGCTAAAACATATTCACCAATCCAAATAGGTATTTTTTCCTTTGTAAAAGGATGAATAGCGTAGGACCCAGTAAACACACCACTAATATCTTTTACATTAGCTTGTCGTTCTCGCTCAGATTTTAATGTGGATCTTTTACAATATTCGGATACTATTTTTTGTTGATTTTTTGTTGATAATGCAGAGACTAAAGGATGTTCAGGAGAAATTACAATAAATGACGCACCATAAATTGTGTCGGGTCTTGTGGTAAAAATTTCAATATAATTAGAGTTATTGTGTATGTTAAAACGAATTAAAGCTCCTTTTGATTTCCCGATCCAATTTTTTTGTATTTCTTTTATGGAATCACTCCACTCTATGTCGTTTAATCCTTTTAATAGCCTTTCGGCATATGCTGTAATTCGCAAAGACCATTGTTTCATTTTTTTTTGCTCTACAGGGAACCCGCCTCTTTCAGAGAGCCCGTCTTTTACTTCATCATTTGCTAATACGGTGCCTAATTCTGGACACCAGTTCACCCATGTTTCCGATAAATATGCTAAACGGTATTTTAGTAATATACTCTCTTGTTGTTCCCCATCAAAAGCATTCCATTCTTTCGCTGTAAATAATGGGGTATTTTCGTCACATGGGGATTTTACCATAGCATTACCATTTCTTGTAAACTCGGAAATTAGCTCAGATATAGGAAGAGCTTTGTTATCTATATTACAATAATAAGAGTTGAATAATTGTTTAAAAATCCATTGAGTCCATTTATAATATAACGGCTGCGAAGTTCGAATTTCTCTACTCCAATCAAACGAAAATCCAATTTTATCTAATTGTTCTCTATATCTTAAAATATTATTTTCAGTAGTGATTTCTGGATGTTGACCGGTTTGAATTGCGTATTGTTCTGCAGGCAGACCAAATGAATCATAGCCCATGGGATGCAGCACATTAAAACCATTTAAACGTTTATATCGAGAATATATATCAGATGCTATATATCCCAGTGGATGACCAACATGTAGTCCTGCTCCTGATGGATATGGAAACATGTCTAAAACATAAAACTTTTTTTTAGAATGATCCTCTGTTATCTTGTAAGTTTTTTGTTTCCTCCAGTTAGTCGCCCATTTTTTTTCTATTTTTTTAAAATTATACTGCATGTAGATTGTTTATCATTAAATGTATAAACTAATATATATATATTATATAAATAATTTTATTACATTGACCTAATAAACTACATATATTGTATGGGTTTGCAAACAGAAATTTTTTTTAAAAGCCGGGTATTAAATTCGAAGATTTATATTTTTTTAGCTACTACATTATCTGTTTTAATCATGGGTGTGTTAGGTTTGATGGCTATAAATTATAATTCTTTAGAGCAAAATTTAAAAGAAAATATAAGTTTCAATTTAGTATTGCATAATGATATACAAGAGTTCGAAACACAGCAATTAATAAGGTCTCTTTCTTTAATTCCAACAATTAAATCTGTAACATATGTTTCCAAAGAAGAAGCTGCAGATCAATTAAAAAATAATATAGGTGAAGATTTTATAGATGTTATAGGTGGGAATCCATTGTCTGATATTATTGAAGTTAATTTTTTTGCTTCACATATTACAAATTTTAAACCTGAAGAACAGAAAAAACTATTTATGCTATATGAAGAAATTAATGATGTTATTTATGATGAAAACTTAATTGTTTTATTAGAAAACGATTTTCAAAAAGTTGGATTTATATTATTATTAATAGCAGTTATATTTTTCATTGTTGCGTTTATTTTAATAAATAGTAATATAAGATTGACGATTTATTCCAAAAGATTTATTCTTAAAACGATGCAATTGGTCGGGGCTAAAAAACAATTTATTCAAAAACCATTTTTAACATCTAATCTAATTAGTGCTATTATAGCATGTCTTGTCGGGAATGTGTTTTTAATAGTGTTATTATTTGTGACAATTAGAAAATACCCAGAGATTGAAAACTTAATTTCTCAAACACAATTTTTATGGTTAATAATTGCTACTTCAATGATAAATATAAGTATTTCAGTTTTGAGTACATGGATATGTGTGAGAAAGTATTTAAATTTAAAAACCGAAGAATTATATAATTAATTTATGATGAATTTTTTAAAATCCAAAAACACTAATTTAGACGACAATAAAACGGGAAATAATGACACATCCCCATTTTTATTTACCCAAAAAAATTATTTAATATTATTATTTAGTTTAATGTTAATTGGTCTGGGTTTTTTGTTGATGATTGGAGGTGGAGGTGACACTGCAACTGCATTTAATCCGGACATTTTCTCACACAGAAGAATTAAGGTTGCTCCAATGATTATTATAATTGGATATATTGGGATGGTGTTTTCTATATTTTACAATGATTGAAGAAATTAAATATTTTCTGTTAGGTGTTATTCAGGGCTTAGCCGAATTTTTCCCAATTAGTAGTAGTGGACATATCGTATTATTTTCATCTTTATTGGATCTTGCGGAGGATAACCCCCTTTTATTATCTGTGACGGTACATTTTGCAACAACTTTAAGTACAATTATTATTTATAGAAAACGACTTAAGGAATTATATTATGGCGTTGTGGTTAATCAAAATAAAAATGAACTTTCATTTCTTTTGAAAATAATTATTTCAAGCGTTCCAATTATAATTATAGGATTTTTATTTAGAGATAATATTGCTACTATTTTTAACAACTATTATTTTGTGACAATAATGCTACTATTAACAGCAGTTTTTTTAATAGGAACTAGTTTTATTTCGGCTGGTAAAAACAAAATCACCTATTTAACAGCATTATTAATGGGATTGGCACAAGCTTGTGCAATACTTCCGGGAATATCAAGGTCTGGTGCTACGATTTCTATGGCTTTACTGTTAAAGGTAAAAAGTAAAGATGCAGCGGAATTTTCTTTTTTAATGGCATTGTTGCCGATATTAGGCATCACTTTTATAGAATTAATAACACTTTTTTATTCTGATCTTAAATTAAGTATTGATAATATAAAATCTTTAATTATTGCTTTTTTAGCAGCTTTTTTAGCGGGTTTATTTGCGTGTAAATACATGATATCGATTGTTGAAAAAAATAACTTAAAGTATTTTGGATTTTATTGTATTATTGTTGCTTATATAGTTTTATATTTTGTGTTTTTTTAAAAATTTATTACATGTTTATCAACAACCTAGATCAGGCATCTAAAATTTTATTAATTGATAAGCCCAAAGATTGGACATCTTTTGATGTGGTAAAAAAAATTCGAGGATTAGTAAAAAAAAAATATAATATCAAGAAAATTAAAGTTGGCCATTCCGGCACTTTAGATCCGCTAGCAACAGGATTGTTGGTGGTTTGTGTTGGAAATAAAACTAAGGACATCAGAAACCTTGAGCTACTTGAAAAGGAATATGTGGGAACTATTAAATTAGGTTGTATAACTGACAGTTTTGATTCTGAAACTCCAGAAAAAGAGCGTAAAACTTATTCTCATTTATCTGAAAAAGATATAGCTGATGTTTTATGTAAATTTCATGGCTCTATACAACAATTGCCACCCATTTTTTCAGCAATAAAAGTTAAAGGAGAAAGATTGTATAAAAAAGCTCGTAGAGGAGATAAAAATATAGAATTAAAAAAGAGAAGTATTACCATTCTAGATTTAAAACTAGAATCAGTTAATTTACCACTAGTTAAGTTTAAAGTGAAGTGCAGTAAAGGCACATATATTAGATCTTTGGCCCATGACATTGGTCAAAAATTAAATTGTGGGGCATATTTATATGAATTAAGAAGAGTGGGTGTTGGGCAATATAAAATAAAAGATGCTCAAAGTATAAATGATATTTTTGCTTCTTTATAAAGAGAAACAATTAATCTGAATTTGAATTCGATATTTTTGTATATTTGCTCTCACTATTTAGCAGAAATTATAATCTACTATGAAGCTTAAATTGTCACATTTTAATTTTGATTTACCACCAGAATTATTAGCTACGGAACCAATTTTAAATAGAGATGAATCAAGAATGATGGTTATACATCGGGATTCAGGTAAAATAGAGCATAAGAAATTCAAAGATATTTTAGATTATTTCGCAGAAGATGATGTGATGATTTTGAATAATACTAAAGTGATTCCGGCGAGATTATATGGCAACAAAGAAAAAACTGGTGCTAAAATAGAAGTTTTTTTAATGAGAGAGCTTAGTAAAGAAAGTCGATTGTGGGATGTGCTGGTCGATCCTGCAAGAAAAATCAGAATAGGTAATAAGTTATATTTTGGAGAAAATGATGATTTAATTGCTGAAGTAATTGACAACACAACATCTAGGGGTAGAACATTACGTTTTTTACATGATGCTCCATATGATGAGTTTAAGCAAAAAATTGAAAATCTAGGTCAAACTCCTTTGCCAAAATATATAAAGCGATCACCAACAGAGGAAGATGAAGAAAAATATCAAACAGTCTTCGCTAAACACAAGGGTGCTGTTGCAGCGCCAACAGCTGGGCTCCATTTTAGTAAAATTATTCTAAAGAGATTAGAAATTTTAGGAGTTCATTTGCCAGAACTCACACTACATATTGGACTTGGCACATTTAGGCCTGTTGAGGTAGAAGATTTATCAAAACATAAAATGGATTCAGAAGAGGTGACAATTACTGATGAAGTTACAAATATTGTAAATAATGCGATTGCATCTAAAAAGCGTATTTGTGCTGTGGGTACAACTACCATTAGAGCAATTGAAACCCCTGTTTCATCTTATCAAACTTTAAAATCTTTTCAGGGATGGACAAATAAGTTTATTTTTCCCCCATATCAATTTCAAATTGCAAACAGTCTTTTAACAAATTTCCATGCACCAAAATCTACTGTTCTAATGTTGGTTTCAGCATTTGCTGGTCATGATTTAACTATGAAGGCTTATAAAGAAGCAATAAAAGAAAAATATAATTTTTTAAGCTATGGTGATTGCATGTTGATACTATAACAACTTATTAGAAATGGCTCACCATGTTTTAATATTAGCAGCAGGCAAAGGATTAAGATTAGAAAGCAAAACCCCAAAACAATTTTTAGAAATTCATTCTTTGCCAATTATTATGCATAGTATGCAAGCTTTTTTTTCAGCTGATCCAACGTCAAAGATCTATGTTGCTTTATCTGAAGACTATATTGGAAAATGGTCCCAGCTCTGTCTAGATTATAAATTTCAGATTAATCATGAAATATATATTGGCGGTAATACTAGGCAAGAATCCGTGTTTTTAGGCTTAAATAAGATTTATAATTCTTTTGGTGAATCTAGCAAGAAGCATTTAGTAAGTATTCATGATTCAGCTAGGCCTTTTATTAATGATAAATTTATTTTAGAATTACTTGCTACAGCTAAAAAATTGGGTAATGCGGTTCCATTTGTCAAGCTTAAAAGTGCTTTAAGAAAAATAGATTTTTCTACTGTGTTAAATAGTGTTGCTCAAAATAGAGAAGATTATATTATGACACAAACTCCACAAATTTTCAATTTTGAAACTATATATAGTAGTTATAAACATGTTGTAGATTCTTCGATGACAAGTATATTTGATGATTCTGCAGTATATGATTATCTGAACAACAAAACTCGTATTAATCTTGTAAAAGGACGAGAATATAATATTAAAATCACTACAAAATTAGATTATATTATTGCACAAACTATACATCAATCTTTAAAAGATTTGCAATGAGTGTCGCTAAACCAGATATTAGAGAGATAAGTATAGAAGCATTAGAGGAATTTTTTATTCAGCATAATGCTCCTAAGTTTAGAGCAATTCAGGTTCAAGAGTGGTTGTGGAAACATCGAAAAATTAATTTTAATGAGATGAGTAATCTTTCGAAGGCAGATAGAAATTTATTAAGTGAACACTTTACGATTAATAGTTTAAAAATTCTTAAAAAAGAGATTAGTGTTGATGGAACTATTAAATTTTTATTTTTTGTAGATGAAAATAGATTTATTGAAGGTGTTATTATCCCTCAACTTAATAGGTTAACAGCATGTATATCTTCTCAGGTGGGTTGTAGCTTATCTTGTACATTTTGTGCCACTGGGAAATTAAAATTATATAAAAATTTAACTTCTGGAGAAATTTATGATCAAGTTTTTCTATTGAATGACTATGCTTTAAAACATTTTAATAAACCTATCAGTAATATTGTTTATATGGGCATGGGTGAACCATTCTTAAATATTAAAAATGTATTAAAAAGTATAGATCTTATAACCTCTCCAAATGGGTTGGGAATGTCAGGAAAAAGAATTACGGTTTCTACAGTTGGGATCACAAAAATCATAAAAAAAATAGCAGACATAAATCCAAATTTTAATTTAGCAATATCATTACACTCTGCAAATGATATTAAAAGAAGTGAAATTATGGAAATTAATAAAACAAATAACTTAATACAATTAGCAGAAGCACTATTATACTTTTATAAAAAAACAAAAATAAAACCAACATATGAATATGTTTTGTTAGGTGGAATTAATGATTCTATCGATGATGCTAAAGCTTTAGTTGATTTTTGTAAAAAAATACCAAGCAAAGTAAACCTAATAGAATATAATAAAATAAAAGACGGGCTTTATGAAAAGTCATCAACAGAAGCAACGAATCTTTTCATAAGATTTTTAGAAAAACATAATATATTAGTTAAATTGAGAAGAAGTCGTGGCGAAGATATTGCTGCAGCTTGTGGACAACTTGCAATACAAAACAAATAGTGATGGATTTTTTTAAAAAAATAGAAAAAGAAATACTTGTTTTTGACAAAAAATTTAAAAACGCTTTGTCTACAAAAGCAAAATTGCTTCATAAGGTAGCCACCTATTTGGCTCAAAATCCAGGAAAAAAAATTCGGCCTATTTGTACAATTATTTCAGCAGGCTTATTAAATGACATAACAGAAAAAACATATAGGGGCGCAATTTTAATAGAGTTATTACATACGGCAACTTTAATTCACGACGATATTGTTGATGATGCACATCTTAGAAGATCTCAATTATCTCTGAATGCTATTTGGAAAAATAAAATTTCAGTTTTATCAGGTGATTATTTTTTGGCAAAGGGATTGCGTTTAGCAATTTCACATAAAGATTATGAAATATTAAATGTGACATCAGATGCTGTTGAAAAAATAGTAGAAGGCGAACTAATACAAATAGACAAAACAAGAAAATTAAATTTAATAGAAAAAGATTATTTTGAAATAATTACCTTAAAAACAGGTGCATTATTCTCGGCATCTTTTAAGATTGGCGCGATTTCAGTAAATGCTGACCAAAATACAATTGACAAATTAGAATCAATAGGCCTCAAGTTAGGTCTGTTATTTCAAATAAAAGATGATATTCTTGATTATAATCATCCTCATAGTATTTCTGGTAAAAAATCAGGCAATGATATAAAGGAGGGAAAAATTAATCTTCCGTTATTGTATGCATTAAAACAAATGACATTCATGGAAAAAAACAAGGTGTATCAAATTTTAAGAAAAAAAATAAATACATTAGATGAATTAGAGCTGGTTCAAAAATTAGTAAAACAATATAATGGGATAAAAGAAGTGGAATTATTAATGCAGACGTATTATGAAGATTTAATTAATGACTTAGATGATTTCAAGATTTCCAAATATAAAGAAGCTTTAATTTTGATGTTAGATTTTTTAATTCATAGAGACAGATGATATAATGCGAATTTCTCAAAAAACAATAGATGAAATTTTTGACATAGCAATTATTGAAGATGTTATTTCAGAATTTGTGGTTTTAAAAAAAACCGGTGCAAATTATAAAGGTTTAAGTCCATTTAACGATGAAAAAACCCCCTCTTTTGTGGTCTCTCCCAGTAAAGAAATATGGAAAGATTTTAGTTCAGGAAAAGGTGGTAATGTGATTTCTTTTTTAATGGAGCATGAACAATATACATACCCGGAAGCCCTATTATTTTTGGCCAAGAAATACAATATAGATGTTGAATATATTGAAATGGATGAGGCGACTCAAACAGAAAAAAATAAAAGAGAAGCACAACTTATTGTATTAAAGTTTGCAAAAATTTTTTTTTGTAATAATTTGAAGTCCTCAGATAAAACAGGCTTAAACTATTTAAAAAAACGCGGGTTTTCAGAGTCGACAATTAAAACATTTCAAATAGGCTATTGTTCAGATAATGATACTAGTTTAATTCAAGAATCAAAAAAAGCGGGATATAATATAGAGTATTTAAAAGAATCTAGGATAATAAGTCAAAATCAAAAAAATAGATTTAGTGGTCGGCTCATTTTCCCTATTCATAATATAACTGGTCATGTGGTGGGATTTGGTGGTCGAATTTTAGTGAATAATGTTAAAGCGGTTAAATATTTAAATTCAGATAGCTCAGATTTATATCAAAAAAGTAAAATTTTATATGGACTTTTTTTAGCAAAAAAATATATTAAAAAATTTGATTCATGTTATGTTGTTGAGGGCTACACCGATGTGATGGCATTGCATCAAATAGGTGTTAAAAATGTAGTTTCAAATTGTGGCACAGCATTAACAAAAGATCAAATCAGATTAATTAAAAGATTTACAAATAACATAATAATTCTTTTTGATGCGGATAATGCCGGTGTTAATGCAACCTTAAAGGCAATAGATGCTATTTTGGAGCAAAATATGACACCACAAGTGTTACAGCTTCCATCTTCGGAAGATCCCGCATCATTTGTCGTAAAACAAAAATCCGATGATATTCTTAAATATATTGAACTCAAAACAGTTGATTTTATTGAGTTTAAATACAGTTTGATAGAGGCAGATACCACATCAGATTTAATAAAAATCACCCAAAGTATTTTAGAGTCCATTCTATTAATAGAACATCAAATATCGCAAACTTTTTATGTGAGACGAGCCTCACAAATATTACAAATAAAAGAAGAAGATTTATTACTTGAGTTGAAAAAAATAAAATCAAATAAAAATAAAATTCGAAAATCTAGAAATGTTGTTGAAGCAGAAAAAGAGCATTTCGATTTTGCGAAAATTAGAAAAGAGAATTTAGAGGAATTTCAATTAATGAGATTATTAATAAATTATGGTACGAGTGCAGAAATAAAAGACAATAAACAATCAGCTAGTGTTGCTGTCTTTATTGTTAAAGAATTGGAAAAGGATAATATTAGATTTTCTGTGCTCATGTTTGATAAAATTTTCCAAGATGTAGTGCGAAAAATAAAATCAGATGAAATTATTACCAAAGGATATTTTTTAACCCATTCAGAACCAGCTGTGAGAGAATTGGCCGCTTATATCCTTGGTGAGAAATATTTATTAAGCAACTGGGAAGAAAAAGATATTTTTGTTTTAGAAGAAGAAGATATATTATATAAAGTAGCTCGGGAATCTATTTTAAGATTTAAATTAAAACGAGTTCAGGAAATGGTTAAAAACTCATTGCTAGCATTAAAAGATGAAAAGGGTGATGCTGAGGACAAGCTCAGGCAATTTTCTAGGCTGAGTTCTTTAGAGAAAAAAATACAACAAGAATTAGGGAGATTATTTTAGGTTCAATTTTTCTAATAATTGAATAAGTTCTTTTGCTGAAAGTTGTTGTTTCTGGTCACTTAGCGCATTCTCTGGGTCATGATGCACTTCGATCATTAATCCATTTATATGTTTTTGCATTGCTTTTTTTGCGATATTAAAAATCAATTTTTTATCACCTGTGATATGACTGGGGTCACAGATGATAGGAATGTTAGGATATTTCAACCTGAATTTATCTAATAAGTCCCACCTGGGATCATTTCTATATGTTTTCTCGTTTTCAGAATAGAAACCTCGATGAATTACTTTTATGTTTTTGATGTGATTTAAATGAAGTCTTTCAATTGCTCCAAACCAAAGATCTAAATTCGAAAAAATAGGATTTTTAATCCAGATTTCAGTATCGGTCTTGTATAGTGTTTCAGCTATTTCTTGAACAGCAAATGGATTACTTGTAGTTCTTGCTCCAATCCAAACAATTTTGATATTATATTTTAGTGCTAATTCAACATGGTTTTTCGTTCCGACCTCAACTGCAAATAGTTTATTATATTTTTTTTGAATTTGATTAATCCATTTTAACGCCTCCTCTCCTTTGCCAGCATAATTGTGTGGTGAAGTTCTTGCTTTCCAAACTCCACCTCTGATGATATCAACTTTATTATGTATTTCTTCTACTAATGATAATAAGCCGGATTTTGTTTCTATAGCACATGGACCAGCAATAATTATTTTTTTATTTTCTTCCATCTAATATGATTACAAATTCTCCTTTAATTTTAGATTTTGAAACAGCGTTTGTTACATCAGAGATATCTCCTCTAAAAACAGATTCATGGATTTTGGTTAATTCTTTTAAAACGACAATATCACGATTATTTATAATTTTCTTTAATGCGTGAAGTGTTTTTAAAATACGATGAGGTGATTCATATATAATTGTTGTACTTTTTCGATTAGCAATATCAGCTAACGCTTTTTTCCTTCCTTTTTTTGCGGGTATAAAACCCTCAAAATTAAACTTTTCTGATGGCAATCCTGATTGTACTAATGCGGATATACACGCCGTTGGTCCAGGTAAACAAATGACATTAATACTGTTTTTTATACATTCTCGAATTAATAAGAATCCCGGATCTGATATACTAGGTGTCCCTGCATCAGAGACTAATGACACTTTTAAACCTTCATTTATAGTTGCTATAATTTTCTGTGTTTTTTGATGTTCATTAAATACATGATAGCTCATCATTTTTGTAGTTATATTATAATGATTGAATAATTTTCGTGTCACTCGTGTATCTTCAGCCAATACAATATCACTCTCTTTTAACAATCTTATTGCACGAAGTGTGATATCCTCTAGATTTCCAATTGGTGTAGGAATTATATAAAGAACTTTTTCCATAGTAATTTTGAAATCACTAATTTAGGTAATATAATTTATAACTTTATATGAAAGAGATTCAAGTTATTACTGGATGTATGTTTGCTGGAAAAACAACAGAGCTGATTAATCGACTAAGGGCAACAAATGATAATTATTTACTAGTAAAACCAGTCATAGATAATAGAGACAGTGAAAATATTGTTTGTACCCACGATGGAGTAGAAGAAAAAGCGATTAGAGTACATAAAATATCAGATGTTTTCACATTATTATCTAATATTCAAGTTGTTGGTATTGATGAGGCTCAATTTTTCAGAACCTCAATCATACAGGATTTACATTATCTAAAAGAAAAAAATATTAAAATTATAATAGCAGGTTTAGAGAAGGACTACCTAAATAAACCGTTTAAATCTATGACACAAATTATTTCAATGTCAGATTCTGTGGTTAGATTGAAGGCAATATGTAATAATTGCGGAAAAGATGCTACGTGTTCTCATAGAAAAAATACTGCTTCAAAGCAACAATTATTGATTGGTGCTGAAAATTTTTATGAAGCACTTTGTGAGGAATGTTTTAATAATAGTATATAATAATAAAAATGAAACAAGATTTATACGGAACTAGATTATATGTGAATTATTCTCATTTGAATTATAATATAAGTTATATAAAAAAACAGGCAAAAAATGTAAAAATAATAGCAATGGTAAAGGCAAATGCTTATGGGCATGGAGATATTGCTATTTCACGTACACTTCAAGCTTTAGATATTGTTGATTATTTTGGCGTAGCAGACTTTGAAGAAGGTGTTAGGTTGCGTAATCATGATATCACTGTTCCTATTATGGTAATGAATCCCGGGCTTAATAATATTTCAGCCATTATAGAAAACAATCTCGAACCCGTTATATATAATAATAGTATTTTTTCTAAACTCATTGAGTATATGAAAAACACCAACAAAAATCTTCATGACAATGTTCGTGTACATATTAAAATTAACACAGGAATGAATAGGTGGGGTTTCAATTCATCTGACATACCAACTTTCATTAAAAAACTAGTTGGTCAAAAAAATATCACATTAGGTTCAGTATATACACATTTGGCTTCAGCAGAAAATAAAAAAGATGATGTATTCACAAAACATCAAATTAACGAGTTAATAAAGGCACAGAAATTATTTCAAAAAGAATTTAATTACCCAATCAACACTCATATTTCAAACACATCGGCGTTTTTACGGAATTTTGAAAGCAATCAGTTAAATTACATGAGGACGGGGCTATTAATATATGGCGGCATAGAACATAAATTATTAAAACCGATAGCAGAATTAAAATGCCCTATTTTACAAATTAGGGAAATAGAAGCAGGGGATTCGGTTGGATATGGAAGAAATTTTATTGCACAAAGTAACTTAAAAATTGGAGTACTTCCATTCGGTTACGCTGATGGATTACAAAGAGCCTGGGGTAATGGCGTTTTAAAATTTTATTTTCAAAGCCAATTAGTCCCGACTGTTGGAAATATATCAATGGATAGTTGTATCGTAGATTTATCTGCTATAGATAATATTTCCGTAGGAGATGATGTTATATATTTTGGTGAAAAAAGGCCTATTTGGGATTTGGCAAATGAGCTAGATACTATTCCATATGAAATAACGTCCACTTTATCAAGAAGAATTAAGAGGGTTTATGTGCACTAGATGTATCTATTTTATTTGAAAAAATAATAAAACTAAATAGGCAAAATAGCGTAAGTGTATTATGGTTTAAAAAATAATTATCAAATAACATGATGAACATAAAGAATGTTGGCAATAGAAATGCCATAAATTTTTTTTCTTTTGACATCCAGAATTTTTTTAAGTGAAAATAAAAGATGCTTAATAGAAAAAAGCACCCAAATAAACCTAATTCAATCATAATAAAAATAAAATTATTGTGAGGATGCTTTATTTCAGTGTTTTGTTTGTTTGGGAATTGACTATTGTAAATAATGCTAAATTTATTTGCTCCGAATCCAAAAATAGGTCTTTCGCGGATTAACTGAATAGAGTTTTTTATCAAAATATATCTTTGGCCCATACTAGTTTCATATTGTGGTTTTTTATTTTCAATGCTTTCTATCCACAATTTATTTTTCAGTATTTGATTTTTAAAATATTCTTGAGTTAATTTTGTGCTGTCTTTTTTTGCTAAATAAATAGCATCTAATTCAATTTTTTCATCTAATGAAGGTGGATTTTTTAATAATTGTATACTATGTATCGTGTTTTGAATTCTATTTTTAAATGGAGAAAAAGAAAAATACCCAACTGTAATAAATACTATGAGTATAGTAATTATAAAATATATGTATTTAGATTTTTTTAGTGTAATTAAAAAGAAAGGCAAAAAGATTAAAAAACTTATTATTCCTATTCTGCCATATGAATTAAGTAGGGCAATAAAAAAAATGGCAGCTAATATTAAATAAAAAATATATTTTTTATGTTTTAGTATTAAAGAGCATATTAAAAATATTCCAAAACATAAAAAAACAGCATAATCAAAATGATCTAAAAATCCTCTGGCAAATATTTCATTTTCATAATGTCCTGTTTTTATAAAATATTTTAACTGAGTAAAGTATTGCATAATTGAAAACAGAATATTTATCAATAATCCCATTAAAAATGTATACTTTGTATTTTCGATGTATTTGTTATCGAAATTTAAGGTATATAGTATTGGCACTAATAGTAGTAGTGATTGTTTTTGTGTTAATGTATTAAACATGTTTTCATTTGACCACAAGTGGCTAATTAAAAAATATATAAAAAAACAAATAGTCGAGCATGTAATTGGATTACTTACAATTGATTTTATTTTTACACGAAAATTCCCACTAATTAACCAAGATAAACACAACAATAAAATAATTACATCTGTCACGTATATTGAAACACTAATAAAAAATCCAAGCAGTAATAAGAGATAGTTATTTAAATCTTGAAAATTAATTTGTAAATGCTTCATTACTCTTCGAAAGAAATGTTGGTGCTGGTTAAAATTTCATTGTATTTTTTTTCATTATTTAAAATAGATACAGCCTTTAATATATATGGGTCCTCATTTAAACCATATTGTATTTTTCCAGCTTGGTAAAAAGAGCGGCTAATTAAGTTTGTAGACAAATGATATTTAATTATTTCTTTATGAAGTTTCAGATCTTCCGTTTTTGCATCTTTAATATCGTCTTTTAATATATTTATATTTTCTTGGATTTCATCTAATTTTAATCCTTCTGCTTCAAGTTCTTCTAATGATGATTCTACCATTTCTATGATCTCATCAGAATACGATTCAAATTCAAAATTATTGCTATTTAAGTAATTTGTAAAATCTTGATACACTTCATCAGAAAGTGAAAAATCTTCGACCGAATTGTATTTTGGCATATTATGCACAATAGTGTTGCCAAATTTAAAGATGTGATTGTCTCGGATTAATCCTATTAATATATCTGGATATTCTTTTGGTTCTATTTTGATGTCTGGATCAATTCCNCCNCCGTCATATACAATTCTTTTCCTCTTTGTGAANAATTTATTTCTAAGAGAATCAATATTNTCCACGTCCTCTAAATAACTATTGTAATTTTTTGTTTTACTGACATCCTGAATACACCTACCTGAAGGTGTATAATATTTTGCGACTGTTACTTTAAGTCTGGAATTATAACTTAGTTTTCTGCTTTGCTGTACAAGTCCTTTTCCGTATGTTTTATTGCCAACAATCACTCCTCTATCTAAATCTTGTATGGCACCAGCAACAATTTCTGATGCTGATGCTGATGCTCCATTAACTAAAACAATTATTGGTAAATTTTCGTATTTAGGTGGCAGTTTTGTTTTATAATCTTTTTTCCATTCAGAATTTTTTCCATTTGTAGTTACAACTGTTTCATTTTGAGGGATAAATAAATTAGTTAATTTAATCGACTCATTTAACAGTCCTCCAGGATTTGATCTTAAATCAAGTATTATTGATTTTAATTCTTTTTCTTTTTGTAGATTTTGAATTGCGTCTTCGACTTCTTGTGTGCAATTTTTTGTAAAACGATTTAATTTAACATATCCAATATTTTGATCTAAAAAACCAGCGTATGGTACGCTCGAAACATGAATTTTTTCTCTTTTGATTTCAACCATTTTTATGTCGCCACTATTTGTCATTACCTTAACACTTACATTTGTTCCTGGTGTTCCTTTTAATAGTTCGCTAACATCTTCAGTACTAGCATTCATAAGCTCTTCGTCGTTTATTTCAAGTAATTTGTCCCCCATAACAAGTCCCGCTTTATCAGCAGGGAAATCTTTGTAGGGCTCGTAGATTACCACATGTGTATCTACTTTTCTAATTGTTGCGCCAATTCCCCCATAATCACCTGTTGTTTGAAAACGAAAGTCTTCAATTTCTGATTCGGGTATATATTTAGTATAGGGATCTAAACGTTTTAACATTGTGTCAATTGTGCTATGCATCAATTCTCCAGGATCTACAGGATCTACATAATATGTGTTAATTTCTCGATAGATGTTGTTAAATATTTCTAAGTTTTTTGTTATTTCAAAGTAACTGGAAACAGATCCAGAAATTAACAAAGATGAAATAAGAATAAAGATGAAGTTTTTTATTTTTTTCATATAATGGTTTTAATGTTATTAAGGAACAGGATCATGTCCTGACCCACCAAATGGATTACATTTAAAAATACGTTTTATAGTAAGATAAGAAGCATATATTGCATTATATTTTTCAAAACACTCAATACAGTAAGATGAGCAACTTGGGTAGTAACGACAATTTTTCCCTAAAAGTGGAGATATTGAAACTTGATATAATTTCACAAGATATATGCAAATTGAATTAATTATTTTCATTTATGTTATTCATTAAAGTTTGAAATAGATTAGATAATTCTATATTTAATTTATTAAACTTGGGTTTAGTTGTTTTATTATATATTAATATAAGCCAAATAGGTTTAGACATGGATGCAAATGCATTATTATTCATTTCTCGACAAATTTCCCGGATAATTCTTTTGATGTAATTTCTGTCTACCGCTTTTTTAATTTTTTTTTTAGGCACAGATATTAAAATCTTAGATGTATTTTTCTTTTCTGCCTCTTTCCACAATAAAATCAAAGATTTGCCATATATTTTTTTGGATGAATGATATATTTCTTCAATTATTTTCTTTGGAATTTTTGCATTCATTGAAGATTGCATATTTGTCATTCAGTATGATATTTATTTGGTTTTAGTAAAATATGAGTGTAATGCCATACTCATAGATGGGAATTCTTTAGAGGGGGCTGCAATGGCTATGTGTAGCCCTTTTTGTATTGCATATTCATATGTGGTTTTTCCAAACACAGCAATTTGTATATCTTTTTGTTCAAATTTTGGAAAATTTTCATATAAAGAATCAATGTCTCTTGGGGTGTAGAAAACTAAAAAATCAAATTTTGATATTTTTAATTTTGATAAATCACTAGAAACGGTTTTGAAAAAGGTGCCACGAGTATATTTAATTTCACTAGCATCTAATTGCGTAATGATATCTTCTTTAATGAAATTGGAAGACACTAATAAAAAATTGTCATTTTCATGTTTTTTCATAATTTCGACTAATTCTCCAAAATCATTATTTGAAGAGTAAATTTTCCGCTTTCTATATGCTATATATTTTTGAAGGTAATATGAAACAGCTTCGGAAATACAAAAATACTTCATTGAATTAGGAACTGTAATTCTCATTTCATCACAAATTCTAAAATAATGATTAACAGCATTTCTGCTCGTTAAAATTAATGCACTGTAGCTAGGAATATTAATTTTTTTTATTCTAATATTTTTAACTGTTTCACCTTCAACTTTAACAAAAGGTTGAAAGGACATATTTAAATTTAATTTATCTGCCAGGTCTGTAAATGGTGAGTGTAATCCGGCGGGTGCAGGTTGAGATATTAAAATTTTCAATTTTTTTTTAGCCATAAATACGCAAAATTACATTAAATAAGTGTCGTTAGCATTTTCCACAAAGCCAAATAGGGTAATGCCTCCAGGGTGCAAAGGTACAAAATAATATAAAATAAAAATTTTATTTTTAATGCATTTAATCTTTTGAGTAGAATAAATTTTAATAAAAAATAAATAATTACTGATCCATAAAATAGATGTACATTATACTCATGCAGATAGTCCCCTTTATTTAAATATGACATAAATAAAATAATAGGAAAAAATAATGTTGCCATCATAAATAAATTGCTGCAATATCCATAATAGTATTTTTTTGCATCATCTATGATTTCAAAAATAGAAGCCAGGCTATGTGTGATTAAGGCTTTTGTGATAAAGAATAAAAATAATAAAGCACCTATTTTCAAAAGAGTTATAAATGATATGTTTGTGTCAAATTGTGAAAAATAAAATGAAACTAAAATGGAAAAGATTATTGCGATGTTTATAGAGGTGAAGAGTTGAAATATAATTGTATCTTGTCTATGATAGATTACCGCATATTTTTGGTTTGCCAAATATTCTAGTAATAGTAGTATTCGATTTTTATCAAAAAAATGTAATAATGTAAAATAACTTATACAAAAAATTAGTAATAGGGTATATGAATCATGTAAATAAAAACTCATAAATAATTTATATTCTAAATAATTCTATAAATCTAAATTATTATTTTTGCTTCCACAATCAATTAATTATTGTATTTATGGCTACTAAAGATCAATTTGAATCCCCTGATTATTATTTGTTAGACGAATTGTTGACAGAAGAACATATTCTAATTCGAAATACTATTAGAGATTTTGTAAAAAGAGAAATATCTCCTATTATAGAAGAAGTATGTCAATCTTGTGTCTTTCCAAAAGATGTTTTGCCAAAGTTGGCCTCGTTAGGTTCTTTTGGTCCCTTTATTCCAACTGAATATGGTGGTTCAGGTTTAGACCAGATATCATATGGATTGATTATGCAGGAACTAGAAAGGGGAGATTCAGGTATTAGGTCAACGGCGTCAGTGCAATCATCACTCGTTATGTTTCCGATTTTTGAGTATGGAACACAAGATCAAAAAAACAAATATCTCAGTAAGCTTGCATCTGGCGAAATCATGGGGTGTTTTGGATTAACTGAACCCAATCATGGTTCTAATCCAGGTGGCATGGAAACCTCGTTTAAAGATGAGGGTGATTATTTTTTACTTAATGGTTCCAAATTATGGATTTCAAATTCTCCATTTGCAGATATTGCAATTGTATGGGCCAAAAATGAAAATAATAGAATCCAAGGTTTAATTGTAGAAACTGATATGGAAGGAGTGTCCACACCAGAAACCCATAATAAATGGTCATTGCGGGGTTCAGTGACAGGTGAGCTGATATTTGATAATGTGAAGGTCCCAAAAGATAATTTATTAACAGGTAAAGATGGATTGGGGGCGCCATTGGGGTGTTTGGATAGTGCACGCTATGGTATTGCTTGGGGCGCAATTGGTGCCGCTATGGATTGTTATGATACAGCACTAAAGTATTCCTTACAAAGACATCAGTTTGGCAAACCAATCGCTGCTTTTCAATTACAACAAAAAAAATTAGCTGAAATGATTACAGAAATTACTAAAGCACAGTTTTTAACATGGCGCTTGGGTGTTTTGAAAAACGAAAATAAAGCAACCTCTGCTCAGGTATCTATGGCAAAAAGAAATAATGTTGCAATGGCTTTAGATATTGCACGTGAATCTAGACAGATATTAGGAGCTATGGGTATTACAGGTGAGTATCCGATTATGAGGCATATGATGAATTTAGAATCGGTGGTTACGTATGAAGGCACTCATGATATTCATCTATTAATTACAGGTCATGATATTACTGGCGTTAATGCCTTTAAATAAAAGCTAAAATCTCTTAAATATAAATAACAACAAATAGGAAATTAATTGCGGGTACGGGTTCTAGGCTTCACAACTAGCGCAATCTTTCTTTTGTTTAAATTTTTGTGCGGCATTCATACTATGTTGATAGTATAATGACTTTAGTCCCAATTTCCATGCAGAAATGTAAATCTTATTAATTTCTTTTGCTGACATGTCAGGGTGGACCATAATATTAACAGACTGCCCTTGATCAATAAAATTTTGTCGATTAGCAGCTTGATAGATAATGTCCATTTGATCAATTTCAGAATAGGTTTTAAATACTTCTTTTTCAGTATTTGTCAAGAATTCTAAATGTTGGACAGATCCATCTTGATTTCGGATACTATGCCACACTTCTGGAGTGTTTTTGTTTTTGCTTTCTAATAATTTTACCAAAAATGGATTTTTAATTGTTGTTTTTATTTTTGCAATATCTTTCACATAAATATTTGACCAGATTGGTTCAATCCCTTGAGATACTTGTCCTAAAATAAAAGCTGATGATGTAGTTGGTGCAATTGCATTTAGTGTAGTGTTTCTTCTCCCAAATCCTTTCAAAACTTCAGGTTCTCCAAATATATTAGCTAATTCTTCAGATGCTTTATAAGATTTTTTTTGAATAAACTTGAAGATCTCATTATTAAGATTAAAGGTGTCTTGGCTATTAAATGGCATCATTTTAGATTGTAGTAAGGAATGCCAACCTAGCACACCTAATCCTAATGCTCGATTTTCTTTTGCAAAATTATAGGCACGCTCCATAAACAGGAATGTTTGTTGATCATCTCGATCTTTAGAATTTTTGTACACCTCTAGTTTTTCAGTAAATTCAGTAATAACTGCATCTAAAAAATATACCATTGTTTCCACTGCATCTGTTTCCTTCCATTTATCATAATGCAACACATTTAATGAAGATAAACAACAGACAAACGACCATTTGTCATTTGATGGCAACATGATTTCAGTGCATAGATTGCTGGCATTAATTTTATAGTTAGTTCCTTTATAAACATCAGGGGCACCATTATTGGCGTTATCTTTAAAAAAGATATAAGGGTAACCAATTTCACCTCGCCTTTGGATTACTTTTGCCCAAATATTTCTTTTTTCCAAATCACCCTCAATCATTTCTTCCATCCACTTATCAGTAACTGTTACTCCATGTGTTAGTTCTTGAATGGGATTGCCTTCTGTTCCGATATCTAGAAACTCAGAAATATCAGCATGTTCAACGGGCAGATATGGTGAGAAACGTCCTCTACGAACAGAACCTTGACTAACAACATCTACCATGGTTTCAAAGAGTTGCATAATATGAACAGAACCGGAGGCTTGTCCATTATTTTTTACCTCGGCCCCCCTGTGTCTAATGTGTCCAAAGTATCCAGAGGTGCCTCCTCCTAATTTAGACATCATTCCTACTTCAGATTGTGTATATAAAATATTGCCCATGTCATCAGCTATGTTCGACCCAAAACAACTAATGGGTAGTCCTCTTTTTTTGCCAAAATTTGACCACACTGGTGAGGATAATGAGTAAAACCCTTCTGACATGTATTTATAGAATTTATTGCTATACCCCGATATACCTAAGATCTCCTCTGCTCTATCGCCAATTTCTTTAATTCGTTGTTCTGGACTTATTTTTGGAGGCAAATATCCTGCTGCTAAAAAATCCCTACTGTGTTTGGTTAGCCACTTAAAGTCATTATCTTTCGCTTCTTTGGCATTTTGCAATTGTTTTTTTCTTAATTCAAGTAACTCAGCCTTATTAAGATTATATTGATTCAATTCCGTCTCTTTTGTGGACTTATTTTTTTGGTCAGTTAATTTTCTCATATTTTAAAAAAGGTCATCTCCAGTTATACTTTGAGTTCGTTTACTATAATTTATAGATCTTTTAACAAAGAAGTCTCCATGTTTTGTTCCAATGATTTCATCATTAAACCACTCGGTTTCATTGATTAAATTTTCATCAGTTTTAAATATTTCTTTCACCCCAATACTGGTAAGTGATCGATTAAAACGATCCTTTATAAATTCAATTACTTGTTGTTTAGGTAAAAAATCTAATTCACCCTCTTCAAAAATCCAGTCTATAATTGCGCTTTCAGCCTCAAATGCTTTTTCACACATATTTTGAATACGCAATTCGTATTCTTTATCAAACCATGTAGGATGTTCGGATTTAAGTATTTTAATTAAATCTATCCCAAAATCACCATGAATTTGTTCTTCTTTAGATGTAGCTTCTACAACATTTGAAATACCTTTTAGCATATTTCGATGTTTATTAAAAGCCATTATGATTAAAAATTGAGAAAACAATGATACGTGCTCAATAAATAGCGAAAAAAGCAATACAGATTCCGTATATTCTTTGCTATTTTCACTTTTAGAATTTGATAAAGCCGTTTCTAAGTATTTGACTCGTTTCATGATAACGGGCTTTTTCTTTAGTTGTTCAAATTCCCGGTTTAAACCTAAAATTTCTAGTAAGTGAGAATATGCATCCGCATGCCTGACTTCACTTTCTGCAAAAGTTGCACCCACTGAACCTATTTCAGGTTTTGGGATTTTGTGATAAATATCGCCCCAAAAAGTTTTAACGGCAACTTCAATTTGTGAAATCGCAAGCATAGTGTTTTTAATTGCATTTTTTTCTCGATCTGTTAATTTTGTTTTAAAATCTTGAATGTCACTAGTGAAATTAAACTCGGAGTGAATCCAATATGAATGACGAATTGCCGGCACATATTCATATAGTTCAGGATACTCATATGGTTTCAAATTAATTCTTTTTTCAAACATATTTCGCTGTCTCTTTTCAGCTTGCTTGTTACGGTATAATATATACGCTTTAGCAGCATCTAAAAATTCACTTTGCATTAATTTTTGTTCCACCAAGTCTTGAATTTCTTCCACATTAGGAATATAATTGGGTGAGTTCTCTTTTCTAACCAAGAGTATGTTGTAAATTTCTGTTGATATTTTTTCTGCAGCTTTCACATCTCCTTTTCCGACAGAAACCATGGCCTTTAAAATAGCATCAGTTATTTTTTCTAATTGAAAAGGATTCTTAGAAAAATCGCGCTTATAGATATTTTCAATTTTATTTTTCATGATAACTCTAAATTTACAATTTAACATAAGCTATTTTTACAACTAGCTTAATGTGTTTTCAAAACCCATTTGTTAATAATTTTGGTTTTTTCATTTAAAACATGAGACAAAAAAGCCTTGTGTTTCTATTTTTAAAACAGTTTTTCGTCATAATATCATAATAATATTATGATGTACGTAAAATTATTTTTTAGGGGGTGAGCAACTTACAATTTTTCAGTAGATGCTTTAACAAATATTTAATAATTAATTAACTTTTACAATAAAGTGTAAGGAATATATTTATTTATTTTTTAACAATGATTGTTATTAACTTTTTTATTGAAGATAGTATATTATGTAATAAAATTTTATTATGTAATTTTGGTTTTTCTATTTTAGAAATTCAGAACGATTGTAAAAAAAATAAATAATAGTAAATCATGGATTTAAAGCAAATTATAAGTCATTGTAAAGAGTACGGGTTTATATTTCAATCCAGCGAAATATATGATGGGTTATCTGCGATTTATGATTATGGCCCATTTGGTGTTGAGTTAAAAAACAATATAAAAGCTCATTGGTGGAAGTCAATGGTTCAAGAACATGAAAATATTGTAGGTATTGATTCAGCTATATTTATGCATCCATCTATTTGGAAAGCTTCTGGTCATGTAGATGCGTTTAATGATCCATTAATTGATAATAAAGATTCAAAAAAAAGATATAGAGCAGATAGTTTAATAGAAGATGAACTTTCTAAGTACCAACAGAAAATAAATAAAGAGATTAAAAAAGCGGAAAAGAGATTCGGTGAGAATTTTGATTTAACCACTTTTCAAACTACTAATCCAAGAATTTTGAAGTACAATGATAAAATTGCATCTATTCAAAGTCAGCTTGAACATGCACTAAAGAATAACAACATGAATTCTTTAAAAAAGATTATAGATGAACTTGAAATTCGGTGTCCTATTTCCGGGACTTCTAATTGGACAGATGTTAGAAAATTCAATTTAATGTTTGACACAAAAATGGGTGCAGTTAGTAATGATGCTAGTAAATTATATTTAAGACCAGAAACGGCACAAGGTATTTTTGTTAATTTTTTAAATGTGCAAAAAAGTGCTAGAAAAAAAATTCCATTTGGGATTGCACAAATTGGCAAAGCTTTCCGGAATGAAATTGTTGCAAGACAATTTATTTTTAGAATGAGAGAATTTGAACAGATGGAAATGCAGTTCTTCGTTAAGCCTGGTGATGAAATAAAGTGGTATGATTTTTGGAAAGACGCTCGTATGAAGTGGCATAAAAATTTAAATCTTCACTTAGCTGACTATAAATTTCATGATCATGCTAATTTAGCACATTATGCTAATGCTGCATGTGATATAGAGTTTAGGTTTCCTATAGGATATAAAGAATTAGAAGGGATTCACTCTAGAACGAATTATGATTTGTCTCAGCACCAAGAATTTAGTAACAAGAAATTATCTTATTTTGATGCTGAAATTAATGATAGTTATCTACCCTATGTGGTTGAAACATCCGTTGGTTTAGACAGATTGTTTTTATCCATTCTTTGCGGTTCTCTTGTGGAAGAGCAAGTAAAAAACGACCAACGAATTGTATTAAAATTGCCTCCTCACTTAGCCCCTGTGAGTGTAGCAATTTTACCATTAATTAAAAAAGATGGTTTAAATGATAAAGCTCGTACCGTTTTCAATCATTTAAAATCCAAATTTACATGCCATTATGAGGAAAAGGATTCGATTGGGAAAAGGTATCGGCGTCAAGATGCTATTGGTACACCTTTATGTGTAACTATTGATCACGATACAATGCATAGTGAAAAAGTTACATTACGTAATCGTGACACCATGGACCAGGTTCATGTTTCAATAGATAATCTAGAAACAGTAATTAAAGAGAAGCTTGGTATTTAGCTTCAACATTTTCCCAGTTTACAATATTCCAAAATGCATTAATATAATCAGGACGTCTATTTTGATAATGTAAGTAATATGCATGTTCCCAAACGTCTAAACCTAATATAGGTGTGCCTCCACATCCAACTTGCATTAGTGGGTTATCTTGATTAGGCGTTGAACAAATGCTTAATGCTCCGTTTTTAGAGCATAACCAAGCCCAGCCAGAGCCAAATTGAGTTGCAGCAGCTTGAGCAAACTGCTCTTTCATTGCTTCATTGCTTCCAAAAGTTTTTTCTATTACTGTAATAAAAGCATTGGATCCTGGTTTTGGATTTGGACTTAAAATTTCCCAAAATAAGCAGTGATTATAATAACCACCACCGTTATTTCTTATTGCTGAAGACAAGTTGGAGCTTGCTAGAATTTCCTCTATTGATTTATTCTCGAATTCCGTCCCTTGAATAGCATTATTTAATTTATTTGTATAGCCAGCATGATGTTTGGAATGATGTATTTCCATTGTGCGAGCATCAATATGTGGCTCTAAATCATTATATCCGTATGTTAATTCAGGTAGTTTAAAAGACATATTTGTATATTTTTAGTTTTTTAACAAAGATAATGAAGTTGAGATAATTTCATCAGATTCATTTAAAAACATTTGCATTTCGGCCCAGCCCCATTGTTGTCTAATAATTAAAGCATTCAATCGATGAATAATATTTTGATTATATTTTTCGATTTCACTTTTTATATTTTTATTATCTGTGTTGTCACCGAGTTCCATAATCAGCCAATTTTCGATTTTGGTTAAAAAATAATCTTTTTCATTTTTGGATAAATTAAATTTTGTAAAATTTATATTTGATAATTGTTCCCTTTTTGAGTCGACATAGTCAAATATTAAGTTGTTAAAAAAATCACTACTATATAAAACTAATAACATGCCTGGTAATATATTAGTGCTATCTTTTATAATATAGTCCGGGGTAATACCTCCACCGCCATATACAACTTTACCGCTTTTTGTTTCAAATTTTTCAAGACTATCAATTTTATATGAATCATTAAAATAGTTGTCGGAATCAATTTCTATTTCTGAGTATGGTTTTTGGATGCATCTCCCAGAGGGCGTATAATATCTAGCTACTGTTAGTCTTATTAGAGACCCATCATCAAGTGAAATTTGTTCTTGGACCAAAGCTTTTCCAAAACTTTTGTTTCCAATAATAATTCCTCTGTCTTGATCCTGAATTGCTCCAGCTACAATCTCGCTAGCAGATGCAGAATCTTCATCAATTAAGACACATATCCCTCCTGTTTTAAATGACCCAGAATTATTTGAAAAATAATTTTCTTTTTTTCTTGCCTTTCCCTCGGTATAAACTAACAGCTCCCCCCCAGAAAAAAATTCATTGAGTATATTAATAGCTTGATCTAAATATCCACCACTATTTCCTCTTAAGTCCAGAATTAAATTATTAATTTGGTGATTTTTCAATAAAGATTCTAGCTCTTTTTTAAATTCTTGAAACGTAGTCCCAGAAAATCGATTTAATTTAATGTATCCAACATTTGGAGCAATTTCATATGCTACATCTAGACTGTGCAGAGGGATTTCCCCTCTTGTTATATTAACTAGTCGGATAGTTGTATCTCGAGGATTTTGAACACCAATTTGTACTTGTGTCCCATTTTTTCCTCTTAATTTTTGTATAACATCTCTGTTTTTAATACCAACTCCTGCAACAATTTCATCTTCTATCTTCACTATTCTTTCTCCGGCTTGTAGTCCTTTTTTAGAAGAAGGTCCGCCTGGAATTACGTTTACAATAATGATAGTATCTCGGTTAATTGAGAATTCTACTCCAATACCCTCAAAACTTCCTTGCATCATCTCCATGGTAGATACCACTTCTTCACTATTTAAATAATATGAATGTGGGTCTAAATTTTTTAATGTTTGTTCAATAGAGCTTTCAATTAGCGAATTAATATCTATTGAGTCAACATAATGTGCATCAATTTCATTAATGATATAATTAATTTTTTTTCCTTCAGGATACTTTTTTTGAGGTACAATATATTCCAAGCCTAAAAGGCCTATCATAAATATTACAATTATTTTTCCAATATCCTTCATCCTTATTATGCGTGTTATTTTATTTTATCAATTTTAACTACCGAAACACCAGCTTTTTTCAAAAATTCAATGCCACTGACATCTTTATATGATTTGTAATATATTACACGCTTTATGCCTGCTTGATGAATAAGCTTACTACACTCTTTACAGGGAGAAAGGGTTAGATATAAATCCGCATCTCGACAAGATTGACCATATTTAGCGCATTTTAGTATTGCATTAGCTTCTGCATGCAGCACATACCACTTAGTTTCTCCAGAATCTAATTCGCAATTGTTCTCAAATCCGGAAGGGGTTCCATTGTAGCCATCTGAAATAATCATTTGATCCTTTACAATTAATGCACCCACTTGTTTTCGTGTACAATGTGAAAGCTTGGCCCATTCTAAAGCCATTTTCATATACGCTTTATCATATCTTTTTTGTTTTTTTAAGCTATACATTGTTTTTATTTGTACCCAGAGTGGGAATCGAACCCACACTCTGTTGCCAGAACTGGATTTTGAATCCAGCGCGTCTACCAGTTCCGCCATCTGGGCAAAATTATTAATTAGCACAAATCTAAATTAATTACTCCAGATATACCCGTTTTAATATAATTAATTTGTTAAATTTGCAAACTTGCAAACATAAATGTATTATACTCGATGGCGTCGAACATAAAAATCTTTTCCGGTAGACATTCAGTTGAATTGGCTGAAAAGATTGCTAAATCTTATGGAACACCTCTTGGGAATGTTGTATTTCATAATTTTAGTGATGGGGAATTTCAACCGTCATATGAAGAGACCGTCAGAGGAAAAAAAGTTTTCATTATTCAGTCAACACCACCGCCCTTTGATAATTTATTGGAATTATTATTAATGGTAGATGCTGCAAAGAGAGCTTCAGCAAAAGAAATAATAGCCGTAGTTCCGTATTTTGGTATGGCTAGACAGGACAGAAAAGATCAACCACGAGTTCCGATAGGTGCTAAATTAGCTGCAAATTTAATTAGCTCAGCTGGTGCAACTCGCATTATGACGATTGATTTACACGCTGATCAAATACAAGGATTTTTTGAAGTACCTGTTGATCATTTATTTGGATCTACTGTCTTCATGCAATATATAGAATCTCTAAATTTACAAAATTTAACTATTGCATCACCCGATGTTGGAGGGTCAAAAAGAGCAAACGCTTACGCAAAGTATTTAAAAGCAGAAATGGTAATTTGCTATAAAAAAAGATTAATTGCGAATCAGATTGAGGAAATGCGCATTATTGGAAGTGTAGAGGGGCGAGATATCATTTTAGTCGATGATATGATTGATACTGGTGGGACCTTAGTTAAAGCCGCAAAAATCATGAAAGAGTCTGGAGCCAAGAGTGTAAGAGCAATTTGCACACATCCTGTTTTATCGGGAGAAGCATATAATAATATTGAACAATCATTGCTGGAAGAATTAATTGTTAGTGATACGCTGCCAATCAAAAATGTTAGTTCAAAAATAAAAGTTTTAACCATATCGAATTTATTTGCTGATGTTATTAATAGCATTGATAATAATCAGTCAATAAGTTCACAGTTTTTAATTTAAAAAATATAAGTATTATGAAATCGGTATCTATAAATGGAATAGCGAGAGTAAATTTAGGAAAATCATTCGCTAAACAATTAAGAAAAGAAAATAATGTCCCCTGTGTTGTATATGGTGGCAAAGATGAGCCCGTTCATTTTTATGCCCATGAAAATGAATTCAGAAAAATTGTATATACACCCAATGTTTATTTAGTGGATATTATTATTGGGGATCAAGAAGTTCAAACAATTATGCGAGACATTCAGTTTCACCCAGTTACGGATAAAATATTACACATAGATTTTCTAAAAGTCTTTGATGATAAGAAAGTGCAAATAAATATACCTGTAGTTATCACCGGGAATTCTATTGGTGTGCGTAATGGTGGTAGATTGGCGTTAAATATGAGAAGAGTTATGGTTGAGGCTTTTGCAAAAGATTTGCCAGAAACCATAGAGGTTGATATTACACAACTACGTATTGGTACTTCTATTAGAATATCTGATTTATCTTTTGATTCTATCAGCTTTTTAAATAACCCCAATGATGTTGTCGTCGCTGTCAAAACTGCTAGGGCAGCAGTCGTGGACTCAGAATTAGAAGATGAGGGTGAGGAAGCAGCCGCAGCAACAGAAGGTGAAGCAACAGAAGGTGAGGCCAAATCTGATGGTGAAGAATAGACTTCAGATAGGATATAGAAAATAAATTATTATGAATAAACTACTTATCGTTGGACTTGGTAATCCTGGATTGGATTACCAAGAAACACGTCATAATATAGGATTTAAGATAGTAGATTATTTAGCTGAGAATTTTGATGTGCCTTTTGAAAATCAAAAGTATAGTTTAACTTCTTCTTTCAAACATAAGGGCCGTATCATCACTTTAATGAAGCCATCTACCTTTATGAATTTGAGTGGTAAAGCTGTTCGCTATCATTTAGATAAAAATAAAATTAGAATAAATAATTTATTAATTATTTCTGATGATTTACACTTGCCATTTGGCTCGATAAAAATCAAGAGAAAGGGTTCAGACGGAGGTCATAATGGCCATAAAGATATTATTGAAAAATTAGATTCTAGTAATTATTCAAGATTAAAGTTTGGTATTGGAAATGATTTCTTAGTGGGACAACAATCTAATTATGTTTTAGATATTTGGTCAGAAGCAGAGCGTGATTTATTAAATAATTTAATTGATAAATCATCAAAAGCTGTTCTTAGTTTTTGTACTGCAGGTATTGAATTAACTATGAAAAATTTTAATTAATGTAATAATTTATAAATATGCTCGTTGTATTAATACATATCAAATTATACGGGGGTATTTTCTGATTTTTATAGGGGGGGCTTTTGTGCCCCCTCGTCTATTTTCTTCATTTTCAATACTTTTAATTATTGTTTATATTTAGATTTTAAAATTTAAAAATATATTTATCATGGTATCAACAGGAGATATAAAGGACAAAAAATATAGTGTATTAGGTGTTGTGGGGACGGTGGTTAATAATCAAGCTTCTGCACAAACTGCTAGTTGTGGAGGAGCTGTAGAAACTAAAGTAGACACAGACACCAACACAATGTATAATAAGGGTGCTAATGAATTACTGAAATTAGCAGAAGCTAAAGGAGGTGATGCAGTAATTTATGCTAGTTTCGAGTACAGAATTGCTCTTACAGGAACTGGTCAGTTTGCAAAACAAGTAAAAGAGTTATTTTGCTATGGCACAGCGGTTAAATTGGCTGGTTAGTTCTGCTTTAATTGGTTTAATTAGGCTTTACCAAAAATTTTTAAGTGGCAAAATTGAAATGCGGAGATGTATATATGCCAATTCTTGTTCTAACTATGCTATTGCTGAATTAACTGAATCAAAAAATATATTTTTGTCAATTATTTCAATCTATAGAAGATATAAAAGTTGCAAAATTATTAATATTATTTGTGAATGTCCGGGTCACTGGCATGTCATTAACGGAGCGGGTCAAGTTATTCAATCCCAATCACTTTCATCGTTAACAACCGATCGAATAAAAGAGATTATTAATGAGGAAAATATGTAAAAACATAGTTGAGGCTAAATCGTTTGAATATTTTATTATAATAGTCATCTTGGTAAATTGCGGGTTAATTGGTGTTGAAACATATTTTACTACTTCACTAATAAACACAATACAATTTATTGCATTAATAATTTTTATTATTGAAATAGTTATTCGTTACACAGCAAGTAACACCACACTTGATTACTTTAAAGATGCCTGGAATATATTTGATTTCTCTATTGTGGCAATTTGTTTGGTTCCTGAATCTTGGTTTGTATCTGCTGGGGCGATAACTACATTAAGAGTGTTAAGAGTGTTTAGAGTTTTAAGGCTTTTAAAAGCAAGTGAAGAAATTCGTTTGATAGTGGCCGTATTAGGAAGATCATTAAATGCTCTGTTTTATAATATGGTATTCTTTTTCATTTTTTTATATTTATTTGCTATCATTGGGGTAACTCTTTTTAAATTACCAGATCAAAGTATGTTACCACTTGTAAAACAACAGATTTTATTAGAATATATAAGCGAAGCACCCAATGCTCCGGTTATCTCTCCAGATCCATATGGTAATTTGACCGAAACAATGTTTACGTTATTTAGAGTTTTAACGGGAGAAGATTGGACTGACATAAGGTACAACTTAACCAAAGCTAGTGAAAAGGGTCTTATACAGCCACCCTCTTGGGTTATTACTTTCTATCATGTGCTGTGGTATATTATATCAGTCTTTTTACTTTTAAATCTTCTTGTAGGAGCCATTCTTAATAATTACCAAATTATTATGAATGAGTTTAAACAAAAGAAATTAAAACAAAAAAACAATTAATTAATAGCAACTATTTATATGATTCATCAAATTAGAAAAGAACAGTTTTTAAATGCTAAAATTGAAGATGTTTGGGATTTTGTTACATCTCCGTATAATCTGAAAAAGATTACTCCAGAATACATGAATTTTGTAATTAAATCAAAAAATATGAATCAAAAAATATATCCTGGAATGATTATTTTTTATAAGGTTTCACCAATATTAAAAATACCAACTACTTGGGTAACTGAAATCAAATATGTAAAAAAAAATCAATTTTTTGTTGATGAACAAAGACTTGGTCCTTATCAAATATGGCACCACGAACATTTATTTAGAGAAGAGAAAAATGGGGTTGTAATGATAGATATAATATCATATAAGTTGCCATTTGGGATAATAGGACGATGTATAAATTATTTATTTATTA
>NZWM01000052.1 GCA_002698365.1 Flavobacteriales bacterium
CGACCTTTGGGTTATGAGCCCAACGAGCTACCAACTGCTCCACCCCGCGGCGCAAATATAACACATATTTTTTTAATGAAACAAATTAACAGGTATATCATCTTTATATATATTTGTGCTAATTAATAAGAATAGATATGCACAAAGCAGGATTTGTTACTATACTTGGAAATCCAAATGTTGGAAAATCAACGTTGATGAATGAGCTGATGGGAGAGCGGCTTTCTATTATTACACAGAAAGCCCAAACCACCAGACATAGAATACTTGGTATTATAAGTGAAGAAAATTATCAAATTGTTTTTTCAGACACACCAGGTGTCATTAAGCCTCATCATAATTTACATGAGGCTATGATGAGCTTTGTACATAATTCTTTGGAGGATGCAGATGTGATATTATATATGGTGGATTCTAGTAAAGAAGAATTAAAAGATGAACGTTTTTTAGAAAAGATACAATCATTAAAAACACCGATTATATTACTTATAAATAAAGTTGACTTAATTGAACAGGAAGCGGTCAATTTGTTAATTGATCACTGGTCTAATAAATTACCAAAATCATTGATTATACCTATATCGGCCTTGAAAAAGTTTAATATTAGTAAAATAAAGAATGAAATATTAAACTTAATGCCAGAATCTCCACCATATTTTCCAAAAGATACTATGACAGATAAATCAGAGAGATTTATAGTTTCAGAAATAGTAAGAGAGAAAATTTTAGAAAGATATAAGCAAGAGATTCCTTATTCTGTTGAAGTTGTAGTCAATTCCTTTAAGGATAAACAAAAAGTGATTGTTATTGATGCAACGATTTATGTTGAACGTGAATCCCAAAAAGCAATTTTATTGGGTAAAAAAGGAGTCGCTATAAAAGCAGTAGGAACTTCAGCTAGAAAAACGATGCAAAATTTTTTCAAAAAGAAAATATTTTTAGGTTTGTTTGTTAAAGTAGCTCAAGATTGGAGAAGTAAAAAAGCGCAATTGAAAAAATTTGGATATAATTAATAATGAGTAATATAGTCGTAATAGTAGGAAGACCAAATGTTGGAAAATCAACATTGTTTAATAGATTGATTCAAAGAAAACAAGCTATAGTAGATGATGAAAGCGGTGTCACTCGGGATAGGCATTATGCAAGAACAGATTGGAATGGTGTTAAGTTTTCATTAGTTGATACTGGTGGATATACTCAGTCTTCATCAGATACATTTGAAAAAGAAATAAAAAGACATGTTAATTCAGCTATAGAAGAATCGAGCTTAATATTGTTTATTGTTGATGTGAAAAGTGGAATCACAGATTTAGATTTTTTTATTTCACAAATGCTTAAAAAAGAGTCTAAGAAAGTATTACTAGTTGTGAATAAAGTAGATGACGGTTTGCATCTATCTGATGCAGCTGTATTTTATAAACTAGGATTTGGTGATTATTTTCCAATTTCTTCAATTAGTGGTAGTGGAACAGGAGATTTATTGGATAGTGTAGTTACATATTTAGACCCAGAAGAAAAAGATATTCAAAATGAAGTCCCTAAAATTTCTGTTTCAGGAAGACCCAATGTTGGAAAATCATCTTTGATTAATGCTCTTTTAGGAGAAGAAAAAAATATTGTAACAGATATACCAGGAACAACGAGAGATTCTATAGATTCTAGGTATAAAAAATTTGGCCATGATTTCGATATTATAGATACTGCAGGAATTAGAAAAAAGAATAAGGTTAATGAAGATATAGAGTACTATTCTGTTTTAAGGTCAATTAGATCAATTGAAAATGCAGATGTTGTTTTATTATTAATTGATGCCACCAGAGGATTTGAGGCTCAGGATCAAAAGATATTTGATTTGATTCAAAAAAATAAAAAGGGGGTAGTTCTTGTAGTGAATAAATGGGATTTAATAGATAAAAATACAATAACCTCAACAGTGTTTGCAGAAAAAATTAAAGAAAAGATAGCTCCTTTTGTTGATGTGAGTCTGGTTTTTATTTCTGTTAAGGATAAATTAAGAATTTTGAAGGTTGTGGAAGAAGCAATGAACGTGTATAATAGAATTAGTTTTAGAATTTCTACAGGTGAGCTAAATAGATATTTATTAGATTTAATTGAAAGAACACCACCACCTTCAACAAAAGGGAAGTATGTGAAAATCAAATACATCACACAACTTCCTACTAAAAAACCCACATTTGTTTTTTTCTGCAATTTACCACAGTATGTAAAAGAAAGTTATAAAAGATTTTTGGAAAATAAGATTAGAGAAAAATATTGTTTTACTGGTGTGCCAGTTCAATTGTTTTTTAGAAAAAAATAAATTTTTTATAAATTAAATTCAGTTTTTATTTTTTCGATATAATCTAATTTTTCCCAAGGGAATAGCTCGATTTCTTTTTCGGTGTTATCATCTAATTTATATATTCCTTTTTTGGTTTTTCTCCCCATATGACCATATGATGCTGTTGGAGTATATATTGGGTCTTTTAAATTGAAACGTTCTATTATCGCAGAGGGTTTCAAGTTAAATAGTTTATTTATTTTTTGACTTATTTCGGAGTCAGATAAATTTATATTTGATGTTCCATATGTGTTAACATAAATACTAATAGGTTCTGCGACTCCAATCGCATAAGCTATTTGAACAAGTATTTCATTAGCAATACCAGCAGCAACTAAGTTTTTCGCAACATGTCGTGTTGCGTATGCGGCAGATCTATCTACTTTAGATGGGTCTTTCCCTGAAAAAGCACCACCACCATGACCTCCTTTTCCACCATAAGTGTCTACAATGATTTTTCTGCCTGTAAGACCTGTATCACCATGTGGCCCTCCAATAACAAATTTTCCGGTCGGATTAATGTGGATTTTTATTTCATCTGAAAATAATTTTTTTGTTTTTTCTGATACTCGATTTTTCACTCTCGGTATTACAATATTAATCATGTCTTCACGAATTTTCTGCAGCATCGTGTCTTCATCTGCAAAATCATCGTGTTGAGTTGAGATAACTATACTGTCTATTTTTGCTGGAATGTTTTTTTCGGTATATTCAATTGTAACTTGTGATTTCGAGTCAGGCCTTAAATATCCTATTAGCGAAGATTCATTTTTTCTAATATCACTTAATTCTTCTAAAATCATGTGTGACAGACTTAATGAAAGAGGCATATAGTTTTCAGATTCATCCGTTGCATATCCAAACATAATCCCCTGGTCACCTGCTCCCTGTTCTTTGTGTAGTCCTTTTCCAACTTCTACTCCTTGATTAATATCTGGTGATTGTTTATCAATATATGTTGTAATTTCACATTCTTGTGCACAGAACAAATATTCATTTTTTGTATATCCAATATTAACAATTACATCTCGTGCAATTTTTATCAAGTCTAGTTCTGCTTTTGATGTTATTTCCCCACTGATAATTATTCTATTTGTTGTTACTAATGTTTCACATGCTACTTTTGAATTAGGATCAATTGCAAGATATGCATCTAGGATAGCGTCTGAAACTTGATCAGCTATTTTATCAGGATGACCCTCTGACACAGATTCTGAAGTAAATAAATATGACATCTCCGTATATGTTTAAGAAATTCAAATATACAATTTTACTTATTTCAACATGAATTATTTAATTAATTCTAGAAATTTTTCTTCAATTTTATTTTTAAAATCTTTGGTTTTTTTATTTGCTATAATTTCACCATTATTGATAATAATAATTCTATTACATATGGCTTCAACTTCTTGAATAATATGAGATGATAATAAGATAGTCTTGTCTTTTCCAATAGAAGTGATGATTTTTCTAATTTGAATTAATTGTTTTGGATCTAATCCAGATGTTGGTTCGTCTAAGACAATTAATTCTGGATTATGAATTAAGGCTTGAGCAATACCAACTCTTTGCTGAAAGCCTTTTGATAAGGTTTTTATTTTTTGTGATTCAACACTTTTTAATGTTGTTAACTCAATTATTTCATCACAATTGTCATACTCAAGTTTGTGAATATCACAAATAAATTCTAAAAATTCTCTCACATACATTTCAGGATACAAAGGGTTTTCTTCTGACAAATATCCAATCTTTCTTTGTGTTTCGATTCGATTTTCCAGTGTATCTTTACCACACACTTTTATTGATCCGTTGGTTTGATTATAGTAACCAGTAATAATTTTCATCATAGTAGATTTTCCAGCACCATTAGGTCCCAATATGCCTACAATATCACCAGGATTAGCTTTAAAACTAATCGAATCAAGCGCTTTGTTATTCCCAAATAACTTTGATATGTTGTTAATTTCTAAACTCATAATTAGTCTAATTTATAAATTTTAATTTGTTAAAGTGGTTTTTATCATCAATGAAGATTAACTTTATTCTTTATGAAAGGTGTTATTATTAAATCTACAGGTAGCTTGTGTCAGGTGTTATCAAAAAATAAACAAATATATTCTTGTAAAATCAAGGGAAAAACTAGATTAATGAATATAGAGTTTACAAATCCAATTGCTGTTGGAGATCGTGTGGAATTTAGTTTTGATCAAAAGAATCAAATTGGATTAATTAATAATATTGAAAAAAGAAAAAATTATATAATTCGTAAATCTGTAAACCTGTCTCATAAGAGTCAAGTTATTGCTTCTAATATTGATTTAGCCTTTTTAATTGTTACTCTTGTTAGACCTATTACTTCATTAAATTTTATAGATAGATTTTTAGTACAAGCTCAGGCATATGGTATAGATACACAAATAATCTTCAACAAAATAGATTTATATGATAAGAAATTAATGAGTGAAAAAGAAAAGTATCAAAAAATTTATGAGAAAATTGGATATAAAACGATATCTACATCTATTCATACACAAAAAAATCTAGATAAGATTAAAAAATCACTTTTTAATAAAGTAACTGTTTTTAGTGGTCACTCAGGTGTTGGGAAAAGTAGTTTGGTTAATTTGATAGAACCAGGCTTGTGTTTGAAAACCAAAGATATTTCGGATTATCATGGACAGGGTGTTCATACCACTACTTATGCAGAAATGTTTCCACTTAGTTTTGGAGGATCCATTATAGACACTCCTGGTATAAAAGGATTGGGCTTAGTAGATGTAGATGTGGATTTATTATCCCGATATTTTCCGGAAATGTTGAAGGCGAGTCACAACTGTAAATTTACAAATTGTATTCATCTTAATGAACCAGAGTGTAATGTTTTAAATAAATTAAAAAATGGTCAAATTGCAAAATCCAGATATAAGAATTATTTATCTATGTTAGAAAAAAATACAAATTATAGAAAAAATAATTATTAATCATGAGGATAGTTGTTCAAAGAGTGAAGTCTGCTAAGGTAATTATTGAGAATAACGAGTATTCTGCAATTAAGCATGGTTTATTATGTTTAGTTGGTTTTTGTAATTCAGATACAATTGTTGATTTTGAATGGGCCATTAAGAAGTTGAAAAAAATAAAAATATTTAATAATAAATTTTCGTTAGAGGATCTTGGTTTGGAGCTAATGATAGTCAGCCAGTTTACACTTTTTGCTAGTGTTAAAAAGGGAAACAAGCCTTCTTGGAGTAAAGCCGCTCCTCCAGAATTAGCAGAAAAATTATATAATGATTTTATCAAAACGTGTAAATCTCATATGTTAAGTCGAGTGAAAACAGGAGTCTTTGGAGCTAATATGGAAATAGATTTACTTAATGATGGTCCTCTTACTTTGATAATTGATACTAAACGAAAAGAGTAATAAAGATCTAGTCTTGATAGTTAGCTATAATATTTATCTTATCTGATAACGATATGCCACCTGGATTGATTCCTGGTTCACCTTCAGGAATAGATATATTTAAATTGTGGAAGTATTCGTTCCATATAGGCAATGTTTCATCATTAAACTTATATGTCATTGGTTCCAAATAAAAAAAATCTTGATTGTTATTAGCCTGATAAAATATCTCATAAATCAATTCAGAGCAATATAGTTTGTCATTATCAATTTTAAATTCTTCATCGTATTGTTTGCCAAGTAATTTATATCCAGCATTAATAGCTTTTGATATAAGGTGAGAGTATGTAGTTTTTACTCTTCCCACAACCACTTTGGGTTTTTTGCTGTCATTAACACTTCTATTTAAAAAATCTTTTAATGAAACTGTGTCAACACCATTAGTGAAGGCTTCTAAAACATAATGTTGGTTATTTGTTATGGTTACAATTCCAATGTGTGAAAAATTTAAATTATTAACACCAGATGTCACCTTTTCTATGCCGTCACAAAGAGGACTAGAATCTAAATCTTGAAACAATAAGTCACCTTCAATTAATTTAATGTTACTTTTTTCGTTGCAAGAAAAAATAGTAGTCATGCTTAAAATAATTAATAAAAGATAAAAATTATGCTGTTTCTGCAAGGATGATTATTTTATTATTTGACATCTCGATACTGCCTCCAAGAATTTGAAAATCGGTTTTTTCATCGTTCATGTGAGTTACTTTGATAGTCCCCTCATTTAATAATGAAATGATNGGAGCATGGTTGTTTAATATTTCAAATTGACCACTTTTGCCTGGTACTATTACCGACTTGACTTCTTCAGACAGTAAAATATTTTCTAATGTTAAAATTTCAACTTTCATGAGATGGTTGATTATTTTGCTTCTGCAATCATTTTCTCTCCTTTTTTAATAGCTTCTTCAATTGTGCCCACTAAATTAAAAGCTGCTTCTGGAAGATGATCTAATTCCCCATCCATTATCATATTAAATCCTTTTATTGTGTCCTCAATTCCAACATATACCCCTGGGATACCTGTAAATTGCTCTGCTACATGNAAAGGTTGTGATAAAAATCTTGCTACTCGTCTTGCTCTGTGTACAACGGTTTTATCCTCCTCGGATAATTCATCCATACCAAGAATAGCAATAATGTCTTGTAATTCTTTATATCTCTGCAGTATTTCTTTAACTCTTTGAGCACAATTATAATGTTCATCACCTAATACTTCAGGATTTAATATTCTAGATGTTGAGTCTAATGGATCCACAGCTGGATATATTCCAAGTTCAGCAATTTTTCTAGATAAAACGGTTGTTGCATCTAAATGTGCAAATGTAGTGGCTGGAGCGGGATCCGTTAAGTCATCTGCAGGTACATAGACTGCTTGCACAGACGTGATTGATCCTTGTTTTGTGGATGTGATACGTTCCTGCATAGCTCCCATTTCAGAAGCTAATGTTGGCTGGTAGCCAACAGCTGATGGCATTCTACCTAATAAGGCTGAAACCTCAGATCCTGCTTGTGTAAATCTAAAAATATTATCAATGAAAAATAGAATATCTTTTCCTTCTTGTTTGCCATCATTGTTTCCATCACCACCACCGTCTCTGAAATATTCGGCTAAAGTCAGCCCTGATAATGCAACTCTAGCACGAGCTCCTGGTGGCTCATTCATTTGTCCAAAAACTAACGTAGCTTGAGATTTTTTTAATTCATCTTTNTCTACTTTACTTAAATCCCACTTTCCTTCTTTTAAGCTTTGTTCAAACGCTTCTCCATATTTAATAACACCGGACTCAATCATTTCTCGTAATAAGTCATTTCCTTCCCTAGTTCTTTCACCAACACCAGCAAAAACAGAAAGGCCATCATGTCCTTTTGCTATATTATTAATTAATTCCATAATTAATACAGTTTTACCAACCCCNGCACCACCGAAAAGACCGATTTTTCCACCTTTTGCATAAGGCTCAATTAAGTCAATAACTTTTATTCCAGTAAATAATACTTCAGTGCTAGTTGATAAGTCTTCAAATTCAGGTGCTGGTCTGTGAATAGGATATCCTCCTTCTTTTGAAACAGAACCAATGCCATCAATAGCGTCTCCAACAACATTAAATAATCTACCTTTAATATCTGTGCCAATTGGCATCAATATAGGATTACCTGTTGTGGATACTTCCATTCCTCTTTTTAATCCGTCTGTGGAATCCATTGCTACTGCACGTATTGTGTTTTCACCAACATGCTGTTGGCATTCTACAATAATTCTTTCTCCATTTTCTTTATTAATTTCTAATGCATCATAAATTTTAGGTAAATCATTATTTGTGTTTTCAAAAACAATATCGATTACCGGCCCTATTATTTGTGATATTTTTCCTTTGTTATTTGACATTGTAAAGTATTTTAGTTTTTATATTTTTTTTTGAAATTAATTGCATCAAAAATACCTATTTATATTTAAATAAGTATGATAAATTTCATAATTTATTTTACTAATTTTGAATATTGTTAAAGCTTTAAATTGTTTAACATTATTTATGAAAATACATAAGGATGTTGAGTCATTCAAAAAAATAGAAAAAGCCGTTGTTACGACTGGAACTTTTGATGGTGTTCATTTGGGGCATGGTAAAATATTAAATACATTAATTGATGTTGGAGAGAGAACGAATTCAGAAACTGTAATTATTACTTTCTTCCCACATCCTCGTCTAGTATTGTTTCCTGATCATGATTTAAAGTTAATCAATACGATAGATGAAAACATAGAGTTGTTTAAAACATATGGGGTGGATCATTTAATATTTCAAAAATTTGACAAAGATTTTTCAAGAATTACTTCTTTAGAATATATAAGAGATATTTTATGTAAAAAAATAGGTTTAACGGATTTAGTGATAGGATATAATCATCATTTTGGAAGAAATCGAGAGGGTTCAATAAATAATTTACACGAATATACAGACCTGTATGGTTTTGATATACATGAAGTTTTGCCATTTAAATTAAATGGGCATTCTGTGAGTTCTACAAAAATAAGAAATGCGATTAATGATGGCGAGTTGGAATTAGCAAATAATTATTTGGGATATAGCTTTAAATTATCTGGAGAAGTGATTCAAGGACGAGGAGTGGGACTCAGTATTGGTTTTCCTACAGCCAATATTAAGATTGAAAATAAAAATAAAATCATTCCGTTAAAGGGTGTTTATGCGGTTAATGTGTATTATAATCAAAATAGATTTGGCGGTATGTTAAATATTGGAACAAATCCTACGTTCAAGGGGAATAAATTGTCTATTGAGGTGCACATTTTCGATTTTAATCAAGATATATATAATCAAACTTTGCAAATAGAATTTTGTAAGAGAATAAGAAATGAAAAAAAATTCAATACTGTTGATGAATTAAAGCAACAATTATCAATGGATAAAATAGCAGCATTGAATAATTTAGATTAACTCTTCAGTGAGGTTGATTTTTATGACCTAATTATTGAATTACAAGTCTTTCTGTTGTTTCACCTTGTTCACTTTTAATAACCAAAATATAAGAGCCTTCAGCCAAATTATTAGTGTTGATAATTTCCTTTTCTTCGGAAGGTGTCTTTGTTAAAATCAATTTTCCAGTGTAATCAAATAGACGGATTTCATCCACTTTTACAGAAGATTTTATGGTAATAAAATCTGTAGCTGGGTTAGGATAAATATTAATATCTATATCAATGTCTTCCAAAGATAGTGGAGTGAAATCACATGCATCTCCTTCGCCGTCCCCATCGGTATCTAATTGGTCAGGATTAGCGGTAAAGACACAGTTGTCACACGCATTCCCTACACCATCTCCATCGCTATCAGACTGGCTTAAGTTAGAGTTTTCGGGACAATTATCTATACCGTCACAATAACTGTCTCCATCTGTATCTCCGAAAATACAATCTCCATCACAATCAACAAATGTGTCATCAGGATATACGCATGAACCATCATCAGCATTTGCATCTTCATCATAATTATTAGCTAAATCACAAGTGCATCCATATACAAAATAGTTGATGTCAAAACAATTGTCGAATAAATCTTGCGCCATTATATCAGCTTCTTTTAGTGCTTCAACCGACGATAATGGGCCGTCATTTCCTCTAGCCCAAACAACACCAACAGTAATATAGTTAACAGCTCCTGGCTCTAAGGTAAATGGTCCAGCAGATTGTAAGAATCTTCTATCTGCAGGCATATTTCCTTCTGTAGTTTCATCCCAATTTTGCGTAAAATTTGGGTCAGTATCTCCAGGGAACATGAAGTCACAACTTTCGGTTCCTCCATAGCCAGTTCCTCCATATGTCATTGTTGAACCATCAATCCAATTTCCTCTTAAGTAATTATAATAATCTTGTGCTGCCCCTGGATTTCCATTAACAGTAAAATCATTATTGTAATACACAAATTTTGACATAATAATTTGTTCTCCCTCTTCGTCTGTTTCACCATCTCTATCATTATCTATGCCATCATTAGCATCTGCTAAAGGTCCTCTAAAAAAATCTACTCCTATTGCTGGGGGGTTTTCTCCATATCCAGCAGAAATTCCTTGAGCACCTTCATCATTGTCATCACCATTATAGCAATAGCCTAATCCTAGGTCAACATCACAGCCAACATAATCATCGTTATAGTTTCCAACATCTGGATCGACCCATTGTCCGAAATATGTGTCATTTAGTGTTTCTGTAGATCGATTAATGATTTTGTAGCTGTAAAATGTCATATCTGATAACTCATCATTTGTTTTATAGGCAAATGCTTGTGCTTGTATTTCAACTCCAATAGGAGTCCCGCCAGTTTCTCCGTGATAGTTACCAGCATCATTAAAAACCCACCAAATACTTTGATCGCCAAATAAATAATCATTTTGAGTGCAATCTCCTTCTGCATCCAAGTCATATCCAGGGTAATCAGAGTTGTTATATTCTCCGTCTCCGTCAACATCTATAAAGGGTGCTAAATATTCGTTTGTTCCATCAAAATCAAAATGGCTGGCTGGCCAATTACTAATTACATCAGGTATTTCATAATTAGGAAACATGCTTGTTTCATCGCAATCTGGATTAGTTACACAATCCATATATGTGACATATGCTTCTACATCACTTTTTGTTACCACCCAGTGTTGGTTGTATTCGTTGCAATCAGAATCTGTAATAGTTCCATAATTATCGCTTTGAGTATCTGCATTTAAAGGCCCAGGGTAAAAGTCACTGCCAGTTTGTCTATAAGTCATAGCAGCTATTTTTAAGTTATTTTGATTATCCATTCCTCCAATCCACAAAGAGCCTGCAAATAAAGAATGAACACCCTCATCTATAGGCACTTCATATCGTGCATCAGTTAGGTTCCACCACATGTCTCCACCACCTAAAATATTTGCTCTTACATTTCCAATGTCAAGTTCTGCTTCTGAAGATGGGTCCATACAACCTCCTCCAATCATTTGTACATTTTGATTATTGGTTTCTGTTAATATTGTTGAGTTTTCTTTTGCAGATAAATTTAATATGCAAAATACAAATAGAATGGGTAGATGTTTTTTCATAAGTAATTAGTTCTTAATAGTTTGAGGTAACTATAAATATAATAGAAATTATCTCGTTTTCAAAAAGATAGTTACATGATTTTTTCAACTAAATGACTTACTGACTTTATTCTTTTTTGATGAGAACCTTTAATTATTTTGAAATCATATTTGTTGTTTAGTAGATCTTCATGGTATTTTTTAAACAATTGATCGCGATTATTTTCATTCTCCCTTAGTGGGTCATATGCCCACTTAAAATCAGGGGTGCATAATACATAAAAACAATTAGGGTCTTGATTGTCTAAAATAAATGAATCACATCTATTGTATTTTATTTGACTCCATATTTTTAGTACTTGTAGATTAGTATCGCAGATTATAATTTTATTTTGAGATTTTTTTTGTTCTAATCTTAATTGACCTTTTGCAATTTCAATTAAATCATCATATATATATTCTCTATTTAATGCAGTTAGGTATTTTCTTGCATATTCTTCTACTATTGGCAAGTTGTATTTTCGTGCTATAGCTTGACTTATTGTTGTTTTTCCAGAGGATTCAGGCCCAGTAAATACAATTTTTCTCATACTTTATTTTTTTGCCAAGTTCGATATCCATGTATCGCAAATCCAATGTAACAAAAGAACAAAAAACAAAAGAAAAATTCTCCGGTGGATAAATAAAAGAATCCGCTAATAATATCAATAGCTATAAAATATAACCAGGATTCCAGTATTTTTTTTCCTGTCATATACATTGGTATAATATTGAAAGCAAACATTAATGAATCTAAAAACGGTGAGCTATTAATAATATTAATTTGTTTTAAACAGAGCCAAAGTGCAACTGTTATTACTAAGCCTGCTATTATCCACTGCACATGTGTTTTTATGTTCCAACTTTTTATTGTTAGTTGACCGCTATTGTCTCCCTTTTTCCAATTATACCATCCGTATATCCCAGTTCCAATAAAAAATAATTGCATTATAATTTGTAAAGGCAATTCAATTATGTGAAAGGCAAAAATATTGAATATTGCAGCTATTATTAAAGCTGGCCAGCAAAGAATATTTTCCTTTATTGAGAAAATAACATATATGATACTGAAGAGAACTCCTAAAAATTGGTAAATATTTTCAATAATATAAAAATATATATCTATCATAGTTTTATAGTTGCTATAGCCATAAAATATAGTTCAATTTTCTCACAATATACATCATATTTTATAGTCTTTTCACCATTCAGGTAATATCCACGAGTTACATGTTTGTTTTTTATGTCTTTCACATGAATATTTTCTTTAAAAGAACAGGTAATTCCATTTAATGTTTTATAGATGGCTTCTTTGGCGCACCAAATAAAATGCAATATTTCTTTATTTTCCTTTGATGTTGTTTTTTCTGTTTGATTAATGAATTTAGGTGATATTTCAAGTATATTTTTTTTATAATATTGGATATCTATTCCAATTTTATTCTGACTTCCTATTACTGAGCAAAAATTTTTGGAATGACTAATTGAAATATGTTTAAAAATAGTACACAATGGAACTCCATTTTCGGAATAATTTAATTTAACTTTTTTAGTTGCTAATTGATTCAGTATTAGTCTTGATACTATGTTTTGTTTTTTTCTGTTTTGATTTTTAAATTTCTCTATTTCTATCAGTTCTTCTGTGGTTGGTTGTAATTGTTGTAAAAGACTATTGATGTCCTCTTGTATTTCCCAAATTACGAGAGTATATACAGTGTTTTTTTTAATCTTTATTATTGACATGAATTATTATATACTTTAAGTAAGATAAAATTAAATATATGTATTAAATTTGTGCTTATATAATATTATTAAACCATGAAAACCAAAATCAAAAATATGAATTTCAAAGTAAAAGATATTAATCTTTCAACGTGGGGTAGGAAAGAAATTAAATTAGCGGAGGCTGAGATGCCGGGGTTAATGATGATTCGTAAACAATATGCGGCTCAACAGCCTTTAAAGGGTGCGAGAATTGCTGGATGTTTGCACATGACAATTCAAACGGCAGTTTTAATAGAAACTCTAATTGACCTTGGTGCTGAGGTTTCTTGGTCATCATGTAATATTTTTTCTACTCAAGATCATGCAGCTGCGGCTATAGCTGCAGAAAATATTCCAGTATTTGCATGGAAAGGAATGAATGAAGAAGATTTTGATTGGTGTATTGAAAAAACATTATTTGCATTTAAAGATAACAAGCCGCTAAATATGATTTTAGATGATGGAGGTGATTTAACTAATATGGTTTTAGATAAGTATCCTGAACTTGTGGCAGGTATAAATGGTCTGACTGAAGAAACTACGACAGGTGTTCTTAGATTATATGAGCGAGAAAAAAACGGAACTTTGTCATTGCCAGCTATTAATGTGAATGACTCGGTGACGAAGTCAAAGTTTGACAATAAGTATGGTTGTCGTGAATCAGCTGTTGATGCTATACGACGAGCTACTGATGTTATGTTAGCTGGAAAAGTTGCAACAGTAGCTGGGTATGGAGATGTTGGAAAAGGAACTGCAGCTTCTTTAGTAGGTGGTGGAGCACGAGTTATAGTAACGGAAATTGATCCTATTTGTGCTTTGCAAGCTGCTATGGATGGGTTTCCTGTAAAAAAAATGGTTAATGCAGTGCAGGAGAGTGATATAGTGATTACTGCAACAGGAAATAAAAATGTAGTTTCAGAGGAACATTTTAATTTAATGAATGATAAAACTATTGTTTGTAATATTGGTCATTTTGACAACGAGATAGATGTTGCATGGCTAAACGTTAATTCGGCAAAAGAAGAAATAAAACCACAGGTTGATTTGTATACATTGAAAAATGGTAAACAAATCATCTTACTTGCAGAAGGTCGATTAGTTAATTTAGGTTGTGCTACCGGTCACCCTTCTTTTGTTATGTCAAATTCTTTTGCAAATCAGGTTTTAGCTCAAATAGAATTATGGCAAAATGTAACTAAATATGAAAATAAAGTATACGTTTTACCTAAACATTTAGATGAATTAGTAGCCAAGTTACATCTTGATAAATTGGGTGTACAGCTTGAAGAGTTGACTGATGAACAAGCAGAATATATTAGTGTGCCTAAGTCAGGTCCTTTTAAAAATGATACCTACCGGTATTAATTTGTAATATATAATATCGTTCCATCAAAATACGTATTATACTTTTTTAAAGCTTGATTAGATGGTCCCTCTGAGACGGATCCATCTATTATAACAAACTGCGAACTACAACAGTTGCAAGATAAAATAGGATCATTAATGCTTTGACCTGAGACAATGCATTCGGAGTTCATCTCGAATGTACATGACCTATCATATGCTATGAATTCATCCATTCCCTGAACGAGAATAATTCCTCCAATCCCACCAGCTTCATATTGATACCCCCATAGATTGCCATAGATGTTGTTGTAAAGAGGCATTGTAATAGGTATTTCTAGGTATACGTTCGTTTCGGGAAAATTATTTTCAGAATCAATTCCACAGCTAATTATGCTGATGAAAATCATAAATATGCATATTTTAAAATAATTCATTGTCTTTTGTAAATATACTTAATTAGTGAAGATGTTTTGGTAAATCTGTTATTTTCTTCTATATTTGGTCCATTAAAAATTGGAATAATTTTATATCCTACAAATAACCGTTATATGCATAAAAATACTATACTCTTTATTGTTGTGTTCTTAACTTCTTTTGGAGTTTTTGCCCAGAGTGGTACTTTAAAAGGAAAGGTGACTGACGCAATGACAGGTGAGACAATACCAATGGCTAATGTTGTAATTAAATTAGATGGTGCAACTGTTATTGGCGGTGCCTCAGATTTTGATGGTAATTATACAATTAAGCCAATTAATCCTGGAACTTATTCAGTGGAAGTGTCGTTTATTGGGTATTCAACAATTATGCAAAATAATGTGTTAATATCTCCAAATAAAATTACGTTTGTAGATTATGAATTAAAAGTTAGCACAAATGAATTAACAGAAGTTCAGGTTATAGAATATGATGTTCCATTAATTGATGCAGATAAATCAGGGTCTACAAAAACCGCTGAACAAATTACATCGTTGCCAACTAGAAATGTTCAAAATGTAGCAGCCACAACTGCTGGTATTTATCAATCCGACACAGAGGGGTCAATTAATGTGCGAGGTTCTAGAAGTAATGCAACTTCGTATTATATAGATGGTATCAAGATTACTGGGAGCAGTAATGTTCTGCCTCAGTCTGCTATTGATCAGATGACTGTTGTAACAGGTGGTTTGCCAGCTCAATATGGTGATGCAACAGGTGGTATAATTAGTATTACTACTAGAGGGCCATCTAGAATTACAAAAGGTGGATTTGAAATAGGGTCTTCCCAGTTAACTGACCCATATAACCACAATTTAATTGGATTTAATTTATCCGGTCCAATATGGAGAAAGAAAGATGCAGATAAGACACCTATATTAGGCTATTTAATTACTGGGGAGTATAATCATAAATTAGACCCAGACCCTTCTGCTATAGGAGTCCCTGCATTAAAGTCAAATGTTTTGTCTCAAATCCAGGATCATCCATTAGAGTTTATTGGAACACCCACTTATGGCAACTATGCTTCTAGTTACTCTTTAAACTCTGCGGAACAACTTACCGCTGATGATTGGACTATTGAAGATGTGAAAAAGAATTTAAGTGATGAAAAATTACAATTACAAGGTAAGTTAGATGCTCGTATTACAAAAGATATTAATTTCACAATTGGTGGTAACTTTTCTCATCACGTAGATATGGGAAGTTCATTGTGGTGGAGAAAACAATTATTAAATTTTGATAATAATCGTCAATATACGAGAGATAACTATAATTTCTACGCAAGGATTCAACATAAACTGAGTGGTGATGATTCAGAAGCCAGTGTTAAGAATGTGTTTTATACTCTTCAAGCAGATTATTCTAGATATGATTCTAAGTTGGAAAATCCGAGACATGGCAAAGATTATTTTTCTTATGGATATGTAGGTAAATTTACACCTGAAATAGATGATACTACTTTTACTAACACTGCTTTTTGGAATTGGGATACATATGATGTTTATGTATTAGATCAAGATGGGAATAGAATCCCGATAGACATTAATGTTGATGGAATTCAAGATGTTGATGAAAATGGAAATTTATTATGGCAACAAGAAACTCAAACAGGTGTGTTATTGCAAGAACATGTAACTTTGGATTTTGAAGCGTCTGATGCCAATCCATTGTTGTCTAATTACACTCAAGATTATTATGATTTTTTCCATGAGTATATGCCAGATCAAAATCCTACCCAAGAACATGTTCGTTTTAGTTCACTAATGAATGGTGATTCACCACCAGATGTGTATGGGTTATGGTGGAACTCAGGTTATCCTAATTATTTTGTTTATGATTACACTGAGCAAAAGCAAACATTTTCAGGTTCTGCTTCTGCTGATGTTGGTAATCACTCATTACTTTTTGGATTTGAATATGAAAAGAAAAAGGAAAGATATTATCGTGTATATACACCTGCTTTATGGAGTACAGCAAGACAATTAGCAAATCAGCATTTGATTAATCCTCAGTATTATGTTGATGATCAGGTACAGTGGGATTTCGATGAAGATGTGTTGATTTTTTCAACTTTTTATGATGTGGACCCTGAGAATGAAAACTATTCCACTTTTGCTCAAAATATAAGAGAAGAGTTGGGCATAGATATTAATGAAACTGTATATGTTGATCAATGGGATCCAGATGTGTTTTCTATTGATATGTTTGCAGCTGATGAAATACTTCAGGGAGACTATTTAAATTTATATTATTATGGATATGATCACACCGGAAATGAAATAGATGAACGTGTTTCATTTGATGATTTTCTAAATGAAAAAGACGAAAATGGAGACTACACAAGAAGAGTTTCTCCTTTTGAGCCATTATATTCAGCAGCATATATTCAGGATAAATTTGCTTTTGAAGACATTGTATTTAATGTTGGATTACGTATAGACAGATATGATGCGAATCAAGAAGTATTGAAAGATAAGTATTCATTATATCCTACTAGAACGGCTGGAGAAGTTGATCCTAGTTTAAATCCAACTGTTAATCCTAATACCCCATCCCATCCTTCAAATATAGGTGATGATTTTGTAGTATATGCTAATTCTATTACAGATCAGACTCAAATTACAGGATATCGTGATGGTGACAATTGGTATGATGCAACAGGATTGCCAGTCACGGACCCTTCTGTTCTAAGTTTGGGGAGTGGAGTGATTCCCTTTTTACAAAACCCTGATCACTTATCTGATCCTAATAAAGGTTTGACAGGAGAAGCGTTTGAGGATTATACCCCTGCGGTATCAGTTATGCCTAGGATATCATTTAATTTTCCTATCTCTGATGAAGCTATGTTTTTTGCTCATTATGATATTTTAACACAGCGACCACCTTCAGACAATATTATGAATCCATTTGACTATCTGTTTTTAGAAGCCAATACTTATGAGGTAGCAAATCCTAATTTATTACCAGAAAAAACAACAGATTATGAGGTTGGATTTACTCAGGCACTGACAGGCCATTCAGCGATTACATTCTCAGCATTTTATCGAGAATTGAGTGATATGATTCAAGCAGCCCGCGTCACTGAGGCTTATCCAATGACGTATACACATTTTGATAATATTGACTTTGGTAATGTGAAAGGGTTTTCATTTGGTTATGATTTAAGAAGAACAAAAAATATTTCATTGACTGCTAATTATACTTTGCAATTTGCAGATGGATCAGGTTCTTCAGCTACGACAGCTCAACAATTAGTTAATGATGGTTTTCCAAATTTAAGGACGACACTTCCTTTAGATTTTGACCAAAGACATAATTTAAGTGCTAATATTGATTATCGTTATGGGAGTGGTTCAAAATATAATGGGCCCGTTCTTTTTGGCAAACAAATATTAAAGAATTTTGGTGCAAACTTTGTTTTTGCAGCAGGCTCAGGAACTCCATATAGTCAACAGTCTAATATTTTGGCACAAGCTATGTTTGGTGTTAATACTAGAGATGTATTAGAAGGAAGTGTGAATGGTGCACGTAAGCCTTGGACTTTTAGAACAGATGTAAGATTTGATAAAACATTTAAGTTTAAAATGACTGAGAAAAGAACTTTGAATATGGAGGTATATGTTCAAGTTGAGAATTTATTTAATGCAGATAATATTGTGGGTGTTTATAGGTACACAGGTAATCCAGATGATGATGGTTATCTATCTTCAGCTGAAGGACAACAATATGTTTCTCAGCAAGTTAATCCTCTCGCTTTTTATGATCAGTATGATGTGAAAGTCAATCATCCCGATAACTATACAAGGCCAAGATTAATTAAATTAGGAATGCAAGTAAACTTTTAGATAAATGAAAAAATATATAAGTTCAACATTATTAATAATTTTTATTGGATTTTTTAATTCAAATGCAAAAGAGAATATTCCAAATCCGAATAATTCAAATAATAATTTTAGAATTATTGCTGCAGGATGTTTAGCTGCTACTGCACAAACAGAATTGAATATAAATAATGTTCGTACCACGATTTTAGCAGGTGGTGATATGTGGTGGGATTTA